>JBHACQ010000066.1:0-3849 GCA_041854625.1 Leptotrichia sp.
AGAGGAAGAGTAAGATTTACAACGGCAGACTGGTTTGGAATAAGAGGGGAGAAGGATGACAGGAGAGGAAACGGGAAATTTGACCTGAATATCGGAATAGACAACACAAGATTTGGAGTGACATTAAATGCAGGTTACGATACAAAAGGAGAAAATGTAAGAGGTGGAATAGGATTCAGAGGGATTTACTAGATTAAAAATAAAAAGAAGCTGACTCAAAATTATAAGTATTCTGTGGTCAGCTTCCTTTTTTTATTTGTTAGGAAAGTAAATTTCCCTTTTTTATTAAATTTCTGTAATTAATTTTGTGTCCTAAATTTTTCTAAGGTAACATTTACATTTTTTTCTTTTCCGTTTGAATATATTTTCAGGTTAACAGTTTCCCCTACTCTTTTAGCAGCAAGTTCTCCAATGAAAACTCCTGCTGAAGATATTCTTTTACCGTTAAGTTCAAGAATGACATCATCCACTTTAAGTCCAAATTTTTCAGCAGGTGATCCAGAATAAATTTTCTTTATGACAATACCTGTAGAATAAGGCACTTTTAAAGATTTTGCTGTAGCAGAGGAGAGGTTATCAACAGAAATTCCTATATAAGGTCTTTCATATTTTCCTGTCCTGATGATAGATTCTTTTACGTTCTGTGCCAGATTGGAAGGAATAGCGAAACCTAGTCCTATGCTTCCTCCAGTAGTGGAAAAAATAGCAGTGTTTACTCCGATTACATTCCCGTTGATATCAAGAAGAGGACCTCCACTGTTTCCCTGATTGATGGCAGCATCTGTCTGGATGAAGTTTTCTATCTGTTCAATACCCAGGGAGCTTCTTCCAGAAGCACCGATAACACCTACTGTCATGGAACTGTTTAATCCTAAAGGATTTCCAAAGGCGATAGCCCAGTGTCCTATCTTTATTTTATCAGAATCTGCAAATTTCAGAGGAATAAATTTTTTGCTGGAATTAATCTTCAGTATTGCGATATCCACTTCAGGAGATCCGCCTATAAGTTTTGCAGAATATTCTTCACCATCTCCAAATTTAACAAATATTTCATCTGCTCCGTCAATAACATGGTTATTTGTCATTACATAGCCGTCACCTGAAATAATAAATCCTGATCCCAGACTTCCAGATTCCCTTCTTTCCTGCCTTCTCCCGGAAGTACCGAAGAGAAAAGCTTCAAGTGGATTATAGGTATTAACTATTATTGTCTTTTTAGTTCGGATATTTACGACGGAGTTCTTAGTTTTTTCGTAGACATTTGAAAAAGCTTCCTGAGTTCTGTCAACAGTATTTTCTGCCCCTCCTGCCTTTACAGCTGTCTGTGGCTGTCTTGTATCTGTATTTTCAAATTCTGAAAATGTATTTAATGCAGCAATAAGTGATACAGCTGTTAAAATTTTCTTGAATTTCATAAACAACTCCTTTCAAATTGTATAGATTAATATTGTATATGTTACATTGCTTATATTAGAAAATGGATAGAATTAAATCTTATAAATTCTTAGAATAAATAACTTAGGGAAATTCTACTGATACTGTAAAAATCCACTGCTGTAATTTTAAAAAAACACACGTTTGGAAAAAAATGAAAAAAAATGAAAAAAAATGAAAATTTTTGTTGACATTACAGAGAAAAAGGTATATTATAAGTTAAAGAGAGAAATTAAACATAAGAAAACTGAAAATATTAATATTGAGATGGGACAGGGTTCTAAAATGCTTGAAATAGAAAGATATGAAAAAATATTGTCTGAACTTGATAAGAAAGGGAGGCTGTCATACCGTGAACTGGATGACTTTATGAAGGTATCTGCCTCAACTATAAGAAGAGATGTTGATAAAATGTACAAAAACGGACTCCTTTTGAAAATAAAAGGAGGAGTGTCACAGATAAAAAAACTGAACTTTGATCAGGAAATAGCAGACAGGTTTAATGAGAATGTGGAAGATAAGAAGGAAATAGCATTAAAGGCGGCAAAAAAGATAAAAGAAGGTGATTTTATATATCTTGATGCAGGAACGACAGTCTTCTATCTTATAGAAAAACTGAGGGATATGGATGTAACAGTTGTAACAAATGGAGTCATGCATGTGGAAGAGCTGCTTATTAACAGGATAAAGACTATATTAATAGGCGGAGAAATAAAGGGCCTTACAAAAGCTGTAGTAGGTGTTGAAGCTGTAGACTTTCTTAATAAGTACAGATTTGACAAGTGCTTCATAGGAACAAACGGAATAAGTATAGAGGCAGGGTTTACTACACCTGAAATAAATGAAGCTATGGTAAAGAAAAAGGTAATGGAACTTTCAGGAGAAAAATATGTACTTGCAGATAAGGAAAAGTTTGACAAGGTGTCCAATATAAAATTTTCGTCTCTTGAAGGCTGTAAAATAATAACGACTGCAGAAGCAATTAAAAGAAATACAAGATATAAAAAATATTTGTATTAATATTTTAAATATTAATACGAAAGAAGGAGGAAAGATGATTTACACACTTACACTGAATCCGGCACTAGATTATGACATGTATCTGAAAGAAGAACTTAAACCTGAGCACCTGAATCTTGCTAATAAAGTAAATTTCAGGGCAGGAGGGAAAGGGATAAATGTATCAAAAGTCCTGAAGAACTTAGGTATAGAATCTACTGCCATAGGATATGTTGCAGGATTCGTAGGAGACTTTATTGTCAGGGACTTAAAGGCGGATAATATTGAATCTGAATTTGTAGAGCTTGAGGGGAATACAAGGATTAACGTGAAAGTAAACGGTGCAGATAAAGAAACTGAACTGACAGGACTTTCACCAGAAATTACAGAGGAAAAGCTGAAGGAACTGAAAGAAAAGATGGCACATTTAAAGGATGGAGATATACTTGTCCTTTCAGGAAGCATTCCGGAGTCAGTGAGTAGGAGCATCTATAAGGAACTTTCAGAAAATATCGGGGCAAAAGTTAAAATAGTCCTAGATACTAGAGGTAATTTACTACAAGATAATATACATAATAACTTTTTCATTAAGCCTAATATCCATGAATTAAGGGATATGTTTAATGAAAAGCTGGAAACAAAAGAGGAAATAGTAAAAAAATGTTCGTTTTTCTTGGAAAGAGGAGTTGAAAATGTAATTATTTCACGTGGTGGAAATGGGGCACTACTTGTAAATAAGAACTTCGTATTGGAAGCATCGGTACCGAAGGGAGAACTGATAAACTCAATCGGTGCCGGAGATTCCATGGTAGCAGGTTTTATAGCGGGGAATGTAAAAGGATATTCGGTAGAAGACTCATTCAGGCTGGCAGTTGCTTCAGGAAGTGCAACAGCTTATTCTTATGGACTTGCTGAATATGAACTGGTAGAAAAGTTGTATAATGAAATAAAAATTATTAAGGAAGGTGTGTAAAACTATGAAAATTTCAGATTTATTGATAAAAGACAGGATAAATCTTAATCTAGAATCTACAAATAAGCAGGATGTCATTAGGGAAATTGCTAAAATGCATGACAATACAGGAGTGCTTACAGACTATGAAGGATATGTCGGTGCACTTAATGCGAGGGAGGAACAGAGTTCAACAGCTCTTGAAGACGGTATTGCTATACCTCATGCCAAGACGGAATATGTAAAAAGTCCGGCTCTGGCAATGGGAAGATCTGCAGAAGGTATTGACTATGATTCGCTGGACGGAGAAAAGTCAAATCTGTTCTTTATGATAGCGGCACCTGCCGGAGCAAACAATGCTCATATTGAGACACTTGCAAGGCTTACACAGCTTCTGCTGGATGATGAGTTTAAGGCTGCACTGGATAACGCACAGACTCCTGAAGAAGTATTGGATATAATTA
>JBHACQ010000067.1:0-7191 GCA_041854625.1 Leptotrichia sp.
AATAGCGATGGAAGAAGGACTGAGATTCGCCATAAGAGAAGGTGGAAGGACAGTTGCTTCAGGAGTTGTTGCTACTATCGTTAAATAATTAGTGAAAATAATATAGGAGGAAGTACTTTGGATAAAATAAGAATATATCTTCAATCTTACGATCATAAGCTGTTGGATCAGTCAGCTAAAAAGATAGCGGAAGTTGTAAAGAAAAATGGTTCAGAAATCGCAGGACCAATGCCTTTACCTACTAAGATTAAAAAATATACAGTTTTAAGATCTGTTCACGTAAATAAAGATTCAAGAGAGCAGTTTGAAATGAGAATACATAGAAGATTCGTTGAAATCAAAAACTCCAGCCAGCAAATTATAGGAGCATTAAGTTCATTAAGCCTGCCATCTGGAGTAGGTATAGAAATTAAGCAGTTATAAGCTTAATACATGTTGGAGGAACTGTTTCAGGAGAGGGTTCGTAAAGCTTTCCATAAGTTTTACTAAGGGACAGCCTCTCCCCTGAAATATTCCCTTCAACCAATATATTAAGGAGGAAAAAGAATGTTATTAGGAAAAAAAATCGGAATGACTCAAATATTTGAGGATGAAAAATTAATCCCTGTTACAGTTATTGAAGCAGGACCAAGCTTTATAGTTCAGAAGAAAAGCGAAGAAAAAGAAGGATACAATGCAGTAACATTGGCATATGATGAAAAAAGAGAAAAGCTTGCTATAAAACCGGAATTAGGTTTATTTAAGAAAGCGGGAATAACTCCTAAGAAATTCCTGAAGGAATTTAAAGTAGCTGATACAGCTGAATATGAATTAGGACAGGAAATAAAAGTAGATGTACTGGAAGGAATTGAATTTGTTGATATCGTAGGGACATCAAAAGGTAAAGGTACTGCAGGTGTCATGAAGAGGCATAACTTTGGAGGAAACAGAGCTTCTCACGGGGTTTCAAGAAACCACAGACTGGGAGGATCTAATGCCGGAGGAGCGGCTTCAAACAGTAACGTACCTAAAGGTAAGAAAATGGCAGGTAGACTTGGGAATGAACAGGTTACTGTACAGAATCTTAAAGTAGTTAAATTTGATGTTGAAAATAATCTTTTATTGGTAAAAGGTGCAGTTCCTGGACCTAAAAACGGTTATTTAGTTATCAAGAAATCAGTTAAGAAGTACTAATAGGAAAGAGAGGAGGATAAAATGCCAGTTTTAAATATATATAAGTTAGATGGTTCTCAATCAGGGACTATTGAAGTAAATAATGAAATATTCGGGATTGAGCCGAATAAGACTGTAATGCACGAAGTTCTTGTTGCAGAGTTAGCTGAATTAAGACAGGGGACTGCTTCAACAAAGACTAGGGCAGAAGTAAGAGGTGGAGGAAGAAAGCCTTTCAGACAGAAGGGTACAGGAAGAGCTAGACAAGGTTCTACAAGGGCTCCTCACATGGTAGGTGGAGGTGTAGTTCATGGACCGAAACCTAGAAACTATGACAAGAAAGTAAACAAGAAAGTAAGAAAATTAGCATTAAGATCTGCATTAGCAGCTAAGGTGAGCGAAGGGAATCTTCTTGTACTAGACGACTTCACATTGGAAACACCTAAAACTAAAACTTTTATAAACTTTGCAAAAGCATTGAATTTTGATGGGGAAAAGCAATTATTTATTGCTGATTATACAGAAGAAACTTTTGATAGGGATATAAATCTGGATTATTCATTAGGAAACATTCCTAAAGTCGAGTTAATCTACTCAAAAGGGCTGAGTGTATACTGGTTGATTAAACAGGATAAGGTAATCCTCACTAAAGAAGCTCTTGCAGCAATTGAGGAGGTGCTTGCATAATGCATATTACTGATATAATAAAGGAACCGGTAATTAATACTGAAAAAGCTAGAAACCTTATGGAAAACAATGAATATGTATTTATTGTTGACAGAAGGGCGAATAAGATTCAGATAAGGGAAGCGGTTGAAAAATTATTTAATGTAAAAGTTGAAAGAGTAAATACATTAAATATAAAGCCAAAGGCTAAGAGATTTAGAATGTCTATCTACACTACATCAGCTGTAAAGAAGGCAGTAGTGAAGTTAAGAGATGGTGAAAAGATAGCAGCTTATGAAGGATAACTCTTCTAAGCATATAAAAAATATATGAAAGAGTTTTTGTATAGGAATTATTTCTAGAAAATGATATAATACAAGGACGTGAAATAAATAAATAGAATATGGAAGTGAGGTAAATTAAGTTATGCCAATTAAAAAGTTGAAACCGATAACTAGTGGGACAAGGCATATGTCGATATTAGTTAATAAAGAATTAGATAATGTCAGACCTGAAAAATCTTTGACTGAACCTCTAAACTCTTCCTACGGGATAGATAATTACGGTCATAGAACAGGGAGAAACAGACATAAAGGACATAAGAGATTGTATAGAGTGATTGACTGGAAAAGAAATAAGATTGGAATACCTGCAAAAGTTGCCACTCTTGAATATGATCCAAACAGAACAGCCAATATAGCATTACTGCATTATGTTGATGGAGAAAAGAGATATATTCTGGCACCTAACGGATTAAAGAAGGGTGATATCGTCCTAGCTGGAGACACAGCTGACATAAAACCTGGAAATGCACTGAAGTTAAAAGACCTTCCAGTAGGAACAGTTATCCATAATGTTGAGCTGCTTCCTGGAAAAGGTGGACAGCTTGCAAGATCTGCAGGAACTTCTGCTAGACTAGTTGCTAAAGAGGGAACTTACTGTCACGTTGAGCTTCCTTCAGGAGAATTAAGGCTAATACATAAAGAATGTATGGCTACGGTAGGAGCTGTAGGAAATTCTGAACATTCGCTAGTATCATTAGGTAAGGCGGGAAGAAACAGACATCTTGGAAGAAAGCCTCATGTAAGAGGATCTGTCATGAACCCTGTTGACCACCCACATGGAGGAGGGGAAGGAAGATCTCCGATAGGAAGAAAATCACCTGTTACTCCTTGGGGTAAACCGACTCTTGGTAAGAAGACTAGAGGTAAGAAACTTAGTGACAAGTTCATTGTCAGAAAAAGAAAGAAATAGTTTAGAAGATATGTTAATATATAACTGTGCTGCTTGACACATCTGTAATGGAATATTAGAGATGTGTTAAGAGGACATACTCAATCAATAAATGTAAATTAAGGAGGAAAGAATGGCTCGTTCATTAAAAAAAGGACCTTTTGTTGATGCACATTTGTTAAAAAAAGTCGAATCAATGGGAGAAAAAAAGCAAGTTATTAAGACCTGGTCAAGAAGATCTACTATATATCCTCAGTTTATAGGGCATACATTTGCCGTGTATAATGGTAAGAAGCATATACCTGTATATGTAACTGAAGAAATGGTAGGGCACAAGCTGGGAGAATTTGCACCGACAAGAACTTTCTATGGACATGGAAAAGATGCTAAAAAAGATGCAAGAAGAAAATAAAATAAAACTGAAAAGACAGATATAGACGTATAATGAAAAACGAAGTGAAAGGAGGCCTTTAAATGGCAGTTGTAGCTAAATTACGTTATCAAAGATTAAGTCCTCAAAAAGCAAGACTTGTAGCAGATATAGTAAGAGGGAAGAATGCTTTACAGGCATTAAATGTATTAAGGTTTACAAATAAGAAGGCGGCTAAATTTATAGAAAAAACATTAAGATCGGCAATTGCAAATGCTGAACACAATTTCAATATGGATCCTGATAAACTATTCATATCAAGAATATTGATAGACAAAGGACCTGTATTAAAGAGAATAAACCCTAGAGCGATGGGAAGAGCAGATGTTATAAGAAAACCTACTGCACACATTACAGTAGAAGTTGAAGAAAGAAACGCTGCAGAAGGAAATTAATTCAGATATAAAGTATAAGGAGGTAAGTCTGTGGGACAAAAAGTAGATCCTAGGGGGATGAGAATCGGAATTACAAGAACATGGAATTCTAGATGGTTCGCTGAAGGAAAAGAATACTTAAACAATTTTCATGAAGATATAAAAATAAAAGAATATATTAAGAAAAACTATTATCATGCAGGAGTTTCATCTGTTCAGATTGAAAGAACATCTCCTACTGATGTGACAATTATAATAGAAACTGGGAAAGCCGGTATATTAATTGGTAGAAAAGGTCAAGAAATAGAAGCTTTAAAAGTTAACCTTGAAAAGCTGACAGGAAAAAAGATACAGGTTAAGGTACAGGAAATCAAAAATCCTAACAAGGATGCACAGCTGGTTGCTGAAAGCATTGCAACGGCTATTGAAAAAAGGGTTGCCTATAAGAGAGCGGTTCAACAGGCTATCCAGAGGGCTGAAAAGTCAGGAGTAAAAGGAATAAAGATAATGGTATCAGGAAGATTGAACGGTGCCGAAATAGCGAGAAGCGAATGGACACTTTCAGGAAGAGTACCGTTACATACTTTAAGGGCAGATGTTGACTATGCTACGGCTACTGCACATACTACATATGGGGCATTAGGATTAAAGGTATGGATTTTTAATGGTGAAGTTCTTTCGACTAAGAAGGAAGGAGGAAACAAATAATGTTAATACCTAAAAGAACAAAATATAGAAAACAGTTCAGAGGGAAAATGGGTGGAATAGCCACTAAAGGAAATAAAGTTGATTTTGGAGAATTCGGTCTTGCAGCTAAAGAATTTGGATGGATTACATCAAGACAGATAGAAGCATGCAGGGTAACAATCAACAGGACATTTAAAAGAGAAGGGAAAATATGGATTAGAATATTCCCTGACAAGCCTTATACAAAAAGACCTGAAGGAACAAGGATGGGTAAAGGTAAAGGTAATGCAGAAGGTTGGGTAGCAGTAGTTAAAAAAGGAAAGATAATGTTTGAAGTAGGCGGAGTATCTGAAGAGAAAGCCAAAGAAGCATTAAGAAAAGCCGGACATAAACTACCTATCAAAGTAAGATTTGTAAAAAGAGAAGAAGTGGGTGGTGATAAGTAATGACGGCAAATGAAATTAGAGAACTATCATTGGAAGAATTAAATGCAAAAGTAAAAGAATTAAAAGAAGAATTATTTAATTTAAAATTTCAGAAGACTCTAGCAGGATTACAGAACACTCCTATGAACACTGCTAAAATTAGAGAAGTGAAGAGAGATGTGGCTAGAATTAAAACTATTATAACTGAGAAAACAAAGACTGTGAAATAGGAGGATTCGTCAGTGGAAAATAAAAGAAACGAGAGAAAAGTAAGAGAAGGAATCGTTGTTTCCAATAAAATGGACAAGACTGTAGTTGTTTTGGAAGAAACGATGAAATTACATAAACTTTATAAAAAAAGAGTTAAGACTTCTAAAAAATACAAGGCACATGATGAAAATAACGAGTGCGGTATAGGAGACAAAGTTCAAATTATGGAAACAAGACCATTAAGTAAGGAAAAAAGATGGAGAGTTGTAACTATTTTAGAAAAAGCGAAATAGTTAGTAAATTTGAGAGGAGGAAATTTTAAATGGTTCAACAGCAAACTATACTTAATGTTGCTGATAACACAGGAGCTAAAAAGATAATGGTTATCAGAGTATTAGGTGGTTCAAGAAGAAGATTCGGAAAAATCGGAGATATAGTAGTAGCCTCTGTAAAAGAAGCTATACCAAACGGAAACGTTAAAAAAGGTGATGTTGTTAAAGCTGTAGTTGTAAGAACTAGAAAAGAACTGAAAAGAACAGACGGATCATATATAAAATTTGATGATAATGCAGCAGTTATCTTAAATTCAAACTTGGAAGTAAGAGGTACGAGGATTTTTGGACCTGTAGCAAGAGAGCTGAGGGCAAAAAACTTTATGAAGATAGTATCTCTGGCACCGGAAGTATTATAGGAAGGAGGGTTTGCAAGTGGCTAAACCAAAAGTAAAATCAGTACCTAATAAATTACATGTTAAAACTGGTGATACAGTTGTTGTAATTAGTGGAAGATCAAAGGATCTGCCTAGAAACGAGAAGGAAAGTCAAGGTCAGACTGGAGATAGAGGAAAAATTGGGAAAGTTTTAAAAGTATTCCCTAAAACAGGAAAAATCATAGTAGAAGGTGTTAATATACAAAAGAGACATATTAAACCTAACAACATGAACCCACAAGGCGAAGTTGTAGAAAAAGAAATGCCTATTTTCTCATCTAAAGTTATGCTTTGGGATGAACAGGCAAAAAAAAGGACAAGAGTTAGATACGAAATAAGAGATGGAAAAAAAGTAAGAGTATCAGTAGCAACTGGTAATGAAATATAGGATTTAGAGAGGAGGAGAACTTAAAGTGTCTGAAAAATATATTCCAAGATTACAAAAATTATATAAGGAAGAATTAGTTGCAGCATTAATGAAGGAATTAAATATTTCTAATGTCATGCAGGTTCCAAAATTAGATAAAATAGTAGTGAACATGGGGATTGGAGAAGCAACAGCAAATCCTAAGCTGATAGAAACAGCTATGAAGGAGCTGGCTCAGATAACAGGACAGCAGCCTGTACCTAGGGAAGCTAGAAAATCTGAGGCAGGGTTCAAGTTGAGAGAAGGTCAGAAGATAGGGGTTAAAGTTACATTGAGAAAAGAAAAAATGTATGAATTCCTTGACAGGCTAATAAGTATTACGTTGCCTAGGGTTAGAGACTTTGAAGGAGTTTCCAGCAAAGGATTCGATGGTAGAGGTAACTATACATTAGGGATAAAAGAGCAGATAGTATTTCCTGAAATCGAAATAGATAAAGTTGATAAAATATTTGGAATGGGAATAACAATAGTATCAACAGCTAGGAATGATGAAGAAGGAAGAGCATTATTAAAGGCATTCGGAATGCCGTTTGCAAAATAGGTTGTATTTTGAAGGAGGTGTAACTTAATAAATGGCTAAAAAAGCAATGGTTGAAAGAAACTTAAAAAGAGAAAAGACAGTTGATAAATATGCAGCGAAAAGAGCTGAGTTAAAAGCGAGAGCAAAAAAAGGTGATAGACAGGCAATCGAAGAATTATCTAAATTACCAAGAAATGCATCGCCTACTAGAGTAAGAAACAGATGTCAGCTAAACGGAAGACCTAGAGGATTTATGAGAGAATTCGGAATTTCAAGGGTAATGTTCAGACAGTTAGCTGGAGAGGGAGTTATCCCAGGAGTAAAAAAATCAAGTTGGTAATTTTGAGAGGAGGAGAAA
>JBHACQ010000068.1:0-12047 GCA_041854625.1 Leptotrichia sp.
GTCCTTCTCTATTTCTTCAGGAGTGAATCCTGATAATCTGGAAAATTCCACTATATGGGGAGTAAGAATAGCCCTCCCTTCAATTTCCTTAAACAATTCCATATGTTCTGATAGAAGATTTAATGCATCAGCATCTATTATAAGTTTAATCTCTACCCCTTTTTCATTTTTTTTAGCTTTAAATATCCTCTTTATTACTTTCAGAGAAGTTTCAGATTTTCCGATTCCTGGTCCTAATGCTATAACATCTGACTTTGAGATAAATTCATCTATTTTTTCAGTATATTCTACCAGATTTTCAGGATCTATGTTGACAGTCATTGCTTCAGGCAAGGTATTAAGATTGCTTTCCAGTAAAGTATCATTGAAAGTCATAAATGTTACTAGACCTGCCCCACTTCTTATACAGGAATTTACTGTTATTATTCCAGCTCCAGAAAAATTTCTACAGCCTGCAAAGATACCGATTCTACCAAAATTTCCTTTATGACTATTTTTTTTTACGTCCTATAATTTTTTTATTAATTAACTCTAAAGTTAAATAATATTCACTTGTTATATCTGAAAATATTTCTGGACTTATCCCTATATCCTTTACAGCTATATTTCCAAAATAGTCACTGCTCTTTAAGTTCAGGAATGCTTTCTTATATGTAGTGAAAGAAACAGTCTTGTGGGCTTTTACTGCTATTCCCAGAATTTCTCCTGTATTACCGTCAATTCCGGAAGGAATATCAACAGAATAGATTTTTGTATTCCGTGAAATAGAATTAATTTTTTTTATTACTTCATAATATATACCTGATATATTACAGTTTAATCCTGTTCCAAAGATACTGTCTATTAATATATCACAATCTGCTGCTATATTTTCCAGATTTTCTATATCATTATACATAGGAATATTAAGATTTTTGCAGATATCATAATTTATTTTGCAGTCTTTACTCATATTTTCAGTACTTACTGAAAATATTGAAACATTTTTTCCGATTCCTTTAAGATGTCTTGCTATAGCATACCCGTCTCCTCCGTTATTTCCCTTTCCACATACCACAAGATAGGATTTTAGACTACAGTCAAGTTCGCTCATAAAAGCCGCTGCGGCATTTTCCATCAATATAATACCAGGTATTTTCAGTGTATTTATGGCATACCTGTCAAGTATTCCTGTTGTTTCATTTCCTCCCAGTAGCATAATAATTCCTCCTCGATTCTTAAAAAAGTTCCCGCATATCAAGTTGCCTGAGGCAGAAGTGACTGCGGGGTTATATTTTGTGTATATGAAGTTATTAAAATTATTAAATTTTAAAATTAAAATATAGATTCTTCATCCAGTTTTCTATATTCTATTTTTATTCCAGTAAACAGCCCTATCTTATCAAAAAGCTCTTTTCCTGATGAATTTGCAAATAATGTATATGTATTATTTTTTCTGTCATATTCATATTTTCCAATAATAAAGAACTGATTAGTATTCGCTATCTTACCATAGAACCTTAAGACTTCCTTATCAGGTAATGGAAGATCTCCCAGATTTTTCTTGTCTAACGTCTGAAAAAATACCTTATAGTCATTAAATTTTTTATAAAAAGCATTTTTAAATTCATCATTTGTAGTTGTATCGTCTATATTTATTGAAATACCCAGATTTAAGTTATAATCTTCATTTTCCAACAGATAATAGGCCATTTTTAGATTATCTGCATCACAGGTAATATCTTCCGTCTTTTTCTCAGCCTTTATTTTATTAATAGTTCTTTCCAGAAGTACATCAGGATTTTTTATGAAATTGCAGCTGAATGTATGGAAAGCACTTATAAAAATTGCTAAACTTACTATTTTTTTCATTTCTTACTTCCTTTATTTAGATTTATTCTGATTTATTATAGCATATTTTTGAATTATTTTACATTTTTTTTATATTTTCCTTTTCAAAATAAAATTTTATGACTGAAAGGAATTCCCGTATATAAGATTTAGGTATAGATATAAACGGTGTCCTTGCAGGAAGTCCATAAGCAGTAAATCCCAAAAGTTCCGCAATCTTTTTAGAACGATATAGATGATACCTGTTTGTCACTATAAGGATTTTTACATTATTACTTGTAAATCCGTCTTCTCTTATTTTTAATAAGCTATATTTTAAGTTTTCTACTGTATTTTTTGATTTATCTTCTAGAATTATACGGTTTTCTTCTATATTGTTTTTCAGAAGTTCCCGCCTTATAGCTTCAGCTTCAGAAATATTTTCATTTTTCCCCTTTCCTCCAGTTGCTATGATTTTTACATTCTTATTCTCCTTTAAATACATTATTGCAGTATTTATCCTTTCGGAAAGGGAATTTGAAGGTTTTTCTCCATAGACTCTGGCTCCTAGGATTATAACATAGTCAATTTCTTCAGTAGATTCGTCCCTTCCACCATAATATATAAGGAACTGTATTATAATAAATGGAATTAATCCTATAATTAATCCGGCTTTTAATAGTTTCTTACTTTTTTTCATTGGATTTCCTTCCTTTTTCCTGTATCTAAAAAATTTTCCTGAAAGTTAGTGCTCTGTTTCAAAACCACCTGTATAGAGCTGGTAATATGTCCCTTTTTTAGACAGGAGTTCATCATGGCTTCCCCTCTCGATGATTCTTCCCTGTTCCAGTACCATTATTACATCAGAATTTTTAATGGTGGAAAGTCTATGTGCAATGACAAATACTGTACGCCCCTTCATAAGCTTATCCATCCCTTCCTGTACAATTTTTTCAGTCCTTGTATCAATACTTGATGTAGCTTCATCCAGAATAAGTACAGGAGGATCTGCAATGGCTGCCCTGGCTATAGAAAGAAGCTGTCTCTGTCCTTGTGAGAGACTGAAACCGCTTCCGCTTAGCCATGTATCATATCCTTTAGGAAGATGTTCGATGAAATGATGTGCATTGGCAAGCTTTGCTGCTTCAATAATCTCTTCCATAGAGGCATCAAGTTTTCCATACCTTATATTATCAGCAACTGTTCCAGAAAACAGGTGAGTATCCTGTAGTACAATTCCTAGTGAGTGTCTAAGATGATTTTTCTTTATTTTTTCTATATTTATACCGTCATATCTGATTTTTCCTTTCTGAATATCATAAAACCTGTTTATGAGATTAGTTATGGTCGTTTTTCCAGCTCCTGTAGCACCGACAAAGGCAATTTTCTGTCCAGGCTCTGCATAGAGGTTTATATCATGAAGTATTGTCTTTTCACTGTCATATCCAAAATTGACATTTTCAAAGACAACATCACCTAATAGCTGCTTATAGGAAATACTTCCATCTCCATGTGGATGTTTCCATGCCCATAAGCCTGTGTGGTTTTCACTTTCAAGAATATTTCCTTCAGAGGAAATTGTAGCATTTACAAGCGTAACATATCCTTCATCAAATTCTATTTCTTCATCTAGAAGTACAAACACCCTTTCTGCTCCTGCCGAAGCCAGAATAACCGTGTTCAGCTGCTGTGCTATTTGAAATACTGGCTGATTTAAGGTTCTTGTAAACTGTAGGAAGGAAGCCAGTCCTCCTAATGTAAATCCTCCTATTCCAGAAAGAGCCAGATATGAACCTATAGCGGCGGTCAGTACAAAATTTATATTTCCTAGATTTCCCACAGCAGGGCCTAATATATTTGCATATTTGTTGGCATTCTTTGCACTATTGAATAGAGCTTCATTTAATTCGTCAAATTTTTTCTTCACTTCTTCTTCATGGGAAAATACTTTAACAACTTTCAGACCTTCCATAATTTCTTCAGTATATCCGTTAACAATACCTATATTCGACTGCTGCTCCCTGAAATTTTTCCCGCTTTTTCCAGAAAGATATTTTGTAATTGCTACAATTGAAGTAATCATAAATATTGCAAATAAGGTTAGGGGGATACTTAATATAGCCATAGAAAACAGTACACTTATAATCGTAATAACAGAAGATATCGTCTGGGACAGACTTTCTACTATCATATTACGCAAAGTATCAATATCGTTAGAATAGATACTCATTATATCTCCGTGAGGATGAGTGTCAAAATATTTTATAGGAAGCTGTTCCATATGTCTGAATACATTATCACGTAATTTCTTTAATGTCCCCTGTGCAACTGTAATCATAATTCTCTGATATGTATAGGTAAATAGTACTCCGCTTAAATATACAGCAGCCATTGAAAATATAATTTTTACTAAAGGGGCAGTATCAGCTCCTATGTTTCCGATATTTGGAATAATATATCCATCTATAAGTTCCTTTGTATACAGTGTTCCCCTCACCATGCATAAAGTACTCAATAATATGAAAATAATTACAAGAATACAGTTTATTTTATAGAGGCTGAACATATATTTTAAAAGCCTGACCAATGCCTTCAGCTGACTGCCTTTCATTTTTTGACCTGTAGATTGAGGTCTTTTATTCATTCTGCTGCTCATCTGTACTATTGCCTCCTTCCTGTTGGGAGTCATAGACTTCCCTATATATGCTGTTTAATGAAAGTAACTCTTCATGGTTCCCTATTCCCGATATTTCTCCATTATCCATTACTATTATCTTATCAGCATCCTTTATGGAAGAAATCCTCTGGGAGATGATAATTTTAGTAGTTTCTGGTATCTCTGTCTTAAAGGCGTTTCTTATCAGTTTATCTGTCTGAGTGTCTACAGCACTTGTAGAGTCGTCCAGAATTAATATTTTAGGTTTTTTTAGAATAGCTCTGGCAATACATAGACGCTGTCTCTGTCCACCTGACACATTTGTCCCTCCCTGTTCAATATGTGTTTCATATTTATCAGGAAATTTCTGTATAAATTCATCAGCTTGTGCCAGCTGAGCAGCCTTTCTTATTTCCTCATCGGTAGCATCCTTATTTCCCCAGATAAGATTTTCTCTTATAGTTCCTGAAAAAAGTACATTCTTCTGAAGAACCATTGCTACGTTATTCCTCAATGATTTTAAATCATATTCCCTTACATCAGTACCTCCTACTTTTATGCTTCCTTCCATAACATCATAAAGTCTAGGTATAAGCTGAACCAAAGCAGATTTTGAACTACCGGTACCTCCAATAATTCCTAATGTTTCTCCAGCCCTGATTTCAAGATTTATATTTTTTAGGTTAAGTATATCAGGATTTCCGCTATAGCTGAAACTGACATTTTCAAATGAAACAGAACCGTCTTTAATATTATAGACAGGATTCTCACTATTTTTTATAGTAGGAATTTCCTCCAAAACTTCAACTATACGTTCAGCAGAAGCTCTGGAAAGAGTAAGTGTCACCAGGACCATTGCAAACATAAGGAGACTTATCAGTATATTTGATGTATATGTAAAAAGGCTCATCAGTTCTCCAGTAGTCAGCTTGCTGTTTATTATCATTCCAGCTCCTATCCAGGAAAGCAGGAGTGTGCAGATATACATTGAAAACTGCATGAGCGGGGCTACAAAAATGATAATTTTTTCTCCTGCAAGCATTGTATTTTTAAGATTGTTTGTTGATTCTTCAAATTTTTTTATTTCATAATCTTCCCTTACGTAAGCTTTTACAACTCTTATTCCACTTATGTTTTCCTGAAGATTTGAATTTATCATATCGTATTTTTTCATAGCACGGGAAAAAATAGGATGAACATTGAAAATAATGAAAGCCATTATAATAGCCAGAAATATTACAGCTCCTATAAATATAAGTGAAAGCTTACCACTTATATAAACAGCCATTAAAGTAGCAAACAGCATCATAAAAGGGGCTCTTACAAGGAGTCTTAATATCATCTGGTATGAATTCTGTATATTTGTAATGTCTGTAGTAAACCTTGTTATAAGTCCGGCAGTAGAAAACTTATCAATATTTGTGAAAGAAAAGTCCTGTATCTTATAAAGCAGAGCCTTTCTTATATTCCTGGCAAATCCTGCTGAAGCTTCAGCAGCATATTTACCTGCATTTACTCCTAAAAATAATGAGAAAATTGCTATAATAAAAGTAATTCCCCCCATCAGGAAAATATGTTCCATATTTCCTTTATTTAATCCGTTATCTACAATAGATGCCATTAGGAAGGGGATCATGATTTCAAGAAGAACCTCTACCGATATGAATAGTGGAGACAGAATAGAAGCCTTCTTAAATTCCCCTATATATGGAATTAATTTTTTAAACATATCTATTTTTCCTCCTTTCTAATAAATAAAATTCTGTATTTGTAAAACACTTTAAATCCTATTAACATAATATTTTATTATTCTCTAATTTTTTAGTAGTAATGAGACTTTTTGTATTCTCAAAAAGCACATTTGTTTTATAAATTCCTAGATAAATAAAAAAATTATATTAAAAAAGTTTACTGGAAAATACACACACTTCATATATTATTGACAGCGTATATATTTTAACCAGTAAATTTTCATCAGTTATATATTTAAGATTTTATAAGACTTTTTCCATAAAATATTTTATCTGAATCTGCCACCAGTTCCAGTCATGTGCAACATCATGTCCCCAGAAATCAATCCATGCAGGTACCTGTTTTTCCTTAAGAATTTCTCCCATAGCCTTGTTGCTTGGAATAAGTTCTTCTTCCCAGGCACCCTGTCCAATACAGATTATAATATTCTTTTTTCTATATATATCCAGATAATAATGATCAGATGGCATATTCCTTAAAAAATGTACAGGAGAATTATTGTATACGAGGTCATCCATATAATCTCCAAAGAACATAGAAGCATCAAAGGCACCACTTAAGGAAATCAGTGTTTCAAATAGATCAGGTCTCCTGAAAAACAGAATTCCTGAATGAGCCCCACCCATACTACAGCCTGTTACTATTATATCATTTCTTCCTGTCAGATTCCATATATTTGGGACAAATTCCTCTGAAATATATTTAAACCATTTTTCTTGCATTTCTGCCCTATAACGTGGATTTCCATTCTGGTCTGACCAGCTTTCATTGTCAATGCTGTCTACACAGAATAACTGCAGCTCTCCTCTTTCTATAAAATCAGATAACGTATCTATCATTTTAAAATCTTCATAATCAAAAAATTTCCCATTCTGAGGTGGAAATACAAGACATGGTTTCCCACCATGACCATATATCTTATATTCCATATCCCTATCTAGATATCTGCTATATTCTTTTCTATATTCTGTATGCATTTAGCACCTTCTTTCAATTATTTAATATTATTTTCCTTTATACAGTTTCATGAATGAACTTTATAAATTCATCCATTTCCTTCCTATCTTTAAATTTCGCTGTGTACATATGATTACCCATTGCAGCTGCATATAAGTCAGGCATTCTTTCTTCCATTACAATAGCTTCCCTATATTTCTCAATAATTTCATCATGTGTATGACGATAATTCCTGTTATCTCTTCTGCTGACATAGATGCAGAAATTCTTTTCCATATCTTCATTTAGTGATGTATTTTTGATTTTATCATAAGTAATCATATCAGCCCATATCTGATATACATCTGTATTATTGGCATAGTTATACATATCTGGAGTATATCCTCCTGCAGGTCTCATATTTACTTCCAGTCCTATATATTCTCCTTTTTTACCTAGTCCTTTCTTATCCTTCAATAACTTAAAGAATTCCATATGGACAAACCTGCTTTTTACACCGAATCCTTTGACTGTTCTCCTTCCTGCATCAAGAAGTTCTTCAGGAAGCTCTTTCCTTACATAATAATAAAGATCCAGACCTTCATTTACAATATCCATTATCGTAGGTTCCCATGTTATCCCTGTTTCAAATAAGGGGTTCCCTTCAGAATCAATTATTGCATCATAAGATACTAAATCTCCAAAAACGTATTCTTCCATTATATATGGTATTGAAGGTCTGTTTTCAAAAAATTCAGTAAGTTCCTTTTCATTCTTTATCCTATATGTGTTACTTGCTCCAACTCCATTATTTGGCTTAACAACTACCGGATATCCAGTTTTCTTTATAAATTTCTTTGCTGCTGCCAATGAAGTTACCATACAGTATGAAGCTGTTCCTACTCCTCCTTTTTTATAGGATGTCTTCATTTTAGATTTTTCCTTTATATTTAAAATACGGCTGTTTTTCAGTCCAGTTTCTATATTAAAATCTGTACGTAATTTAGCATCTTGTTCAAGCCAGTGTTCATTGTTTGACTCCAGCCAGTCAATTTTTCCATATTTAAAAGTAAAATATCCTACTGCTTTTAAGACTTCGTCATAGTTTTCCAATGAAGAAACTTTATAATATTCTGTTAGAGAGTCTTTTAATTTCTGATCTAACTGGTCATATTCTACATCGGCAATCCCCAGTACCGTTACCCCATTCTTATTCAATCTGTCACAAAATTCCCAATTTGTTTTAGGAAATTGTGGAGAAATATAAACAAAATTCATACTGTCCCATCTCCTTATCCTCTTTGTCTTACTAGAGGATTATATCATAATTTCAACTTATTTTTCAAGGTTTTTAATATAACAAGAGGCTGTCGCAAGATAAGAGAACATGTACCTCCAAACTTTTCAATTCTCATTGTCCAGTTTTTTGGTACATGTTCTTATTGAGACAGCCCTTCTATATAATTTCTATTTTAGTGAATTTAATCCTGCAAGATTAATAAAATTCCAAGGCTTATTATAATGTGGCTGGAAGAAGAAGTCTATAAATGCAAGTTCATCAACTTTCATTTTATTCTGTATGCACACTGATAATGTATTAATTGACTGAGTAAGATCAACTTTAGATGTAAGTTGAGCTCCTAATATTTCCCTTGTATTTTTATTAAATACCACTTTTAAAGTAACTTTTTCATATGTAGGCATAAATTCAGGTCTATAGTTATCTACTGCATATACAGTATCAACATCTATTCCCATTCTTCTGGCAGTTTCTTCAGTAATACCTGTTGAAGCCATATTATTTTCATATATTTTTATACCTGAAGTTCCCTGTGTCCCTGGATGTTTCATCCTGTTCTCAGTAATATTCAATCCAGCCAACGTTCCCATTCTTACTGCATTTGTAGCAAGTGGAATATACATCGGTCCCTGTATTGGATTAAAGTACACTGAACAGCAGTCTCCAGCTGCCATTACATCAGGATCACTTGTCCTCATATATTCATCTACTTTTATAGCCCCATTAGGCAGCATTTCCAGCTGATCCTTAAAAATTCCTGTATTAGGAAGGAAGCCGACACACATGATTACCATATCTGCTTCATATTCATTCTTATCAGTTATTACTTTTGATACGCTTCCGTTTTCACCTTCAAATCTGACAACTTTTTCTCCTGTAGCTATACGTATTCCTTTTTCCTTGAAAGTTTCTTCAGCTATATCAGTAAAGTCATTATCAAAATATTTACTTAAAATTCTTTCTTCAGCATCTACAAGTACTACTTCCTTACCATTATCATTAAATGCTTCTACCAGTTCCACACCAATGTAACCAGCTCCTACTACCACTATTTTCTTTGCATCTTTTCCTCTTGAAATAATTTCATTAGAATGGAGGAAGTTTTTAGATAATAATATATTGTCTAAGTCAATTCCTGGAATAGGAGGTATTATAGGCCATGAACCTGAAGTTATAATCAGCTTGTCAAAAGTTTCCTCAACTTCTACACCTGTTTCCAGATTGACAGCACATACTTTTTTACCTTTTATATCAACATTTTTTACATCATGTCTCATTCTTGTATCCACATTAAGTTTTTCAAGTTCCTCTGGTGAACAATAAAAAAGACCTTGAGGATCCTTTACAACACCACCTACATAAAGTGCTATTCCACATGAAAGAAAGGAAATATTGTCATTTCTTTCAAATACTGTGACATCTATTTCTGGATTCAGCCTTTTTAAATTTAAAATCGCCGCCGTCCCTGCATGTGTACACCCAATAACTACTACTTTCATAATTCAATCTTCTCCTTCACAAATTAATTTTTTCTCTTTCTCATAAAATAAAATCACTTTTTAAAAGTTTTTATTTATCAATTTTAGTATACAAATTTAGTATACTATAATTTTAATGAAATGTAAACAGTTAAAAAGTGAAATTATCATATATTTTTATTTTTTATAAAATTAAATTATAGACAGTATCTTTCGCAATGTAGCTGAACCGGCATCAGGACTATTTACTTCACGCTTCCAGTATTTACTCCCCTTCATTCCATGAAATAACCCATGAGTATGCATAAGGAATAAATGAGGGCGGATATTGTTTCTTTCCATATTTTCAACATAGTAAATCATTTTTTCTATTATTTCCTTTCTGGAAATATCAATATCTTTCCCATAGTATTTCCCAAATTCTGCCAGTATCATAGGGTTATCATAAATTTCCCTTCCTATCATTACAGAATCAGTATATTTCAGATGGGTATCAATTTCTGTAACTGTTTTTATCCCGCCGTTTATTTCCACATGTAGATGTGGTTTTTCTTTTTTAAGTCGGTATACTTCCTCATATCTTAGAGGTGGAATATTTCTGTTCTGCTTAGGATCAAGACCTGCCAATACTGCTATTCTTGCATGAATTATATATTTTTCAATTCCTTCCTTTTCAGTTATATTAATAAAGTTAACCATATCTTCATATTTGTCCAGCAAAGTACGGTCAAATGAAGATGGAAGTACCTTGTTTC
Organism: Leptotrichia sp.; assembly: GCA_041854625.1. GTDB lineage: Bacteria > Fusobacteriota > Fusobacteriia > Fusobacteriales > Leptotrichiaceae > Leptotrichia_A. The sequence goes on from JBHACQ010000068.1 coordinate 10,687, forward strand.
CATCAATTCCAATCCTGTGTTTTATTGAAACTGTCTTATCTGTAGCCCTCTTCATTTCAGCTACAATACCAGCAACAGTTTCTGGATAAGCCATCAGGCATGCCCCCATCATATTTCCTGAAATTCTGTCTGAAGGACATCCTGCATTAAGGTTGATTTCATCGTAATTATATCTTTCAGCTATTTTCACAGCTTTATATGCGTCATCTCTATTTGTAGCGGCTATCTGTAAAACTATAGGATTTTCTATCTCATCAAATCCCAGCAGATAGTCAAGATCTCCATTTATTATTGCTTGAGCTGTTACCATTTCAGTGTAGAGCAGAACATCCTCATTTATCATTCTGATGAAATTTCTGAAGTGCCTGTCAGTCCTGTCCACCATTGGAGCAATACTTATCTTATGTTTAATTGTATTTTTCATATGTTATTTGTCCCATGTCCTGATTTATCTTTTATAATATTTCATAGCTTCAGGCAAGAACTTTTTCATTGCTTCCAGCCTATTGGCACTTGCTGGATGTGTTGACAGTATTTCTATTGGTTTACCTGTCTCCAGTTGCATCATTCTTTCCTGAACCTTAATTGCTTCAGAAGGGTCATATCCTGCCATCGCCATAAAAATCATACCATATTTGTCTGCCTCGTATTCCTGAGTCCTGTTAAACTTCAGAAGTCCTAGAGTAAGCCCACCTTCAACCAGGTCATTACTTATAACGGATGTAGCACCTCCTGTCAGAATATCGGCCAGACCTTTTCCAAGCATCACAGCACCTGCTGCAGTCCTTCTGCTCTGTCCTTCAGCGTGATGCCCACCTATTACATGACCTATTTCATGTCCCATTACAAAAGCTATTCCTGCGTCTGTCTTTAATACAGGTATTATTCCAGTATTAAATGCAATTTTTCCTCCTGGAAGTGCAAAAGCATTTACTTCTTCACTTTTCACAAGATTAAATTCCCAGTTAAGATATTTTACTTTATCTGCTAAGCCATTCTGATTCATATAATTTTCTACTGCTGTTGCTACTCTAGTCCCTACTGCTTTAAGCCTTTTTCCATCGGAAGTATTGTTTACTAGCAGGTTACGGCTGGAAAGTTCGGAAATAAAGGCCTTATAAGTTTGTGCAGATTCTTCCGCCATCTGCTGGTCACTTACAAATTTGAGCTGAGGTCTTCCTGTAAGAGGAGCCGTTGTACAGCTGCTTGCAATTGCTAATACACCTAACGCTAATATGATTAATTTAAAATGTCTTTTCATGTTATCCTCCTGAAAATAGTTTTTTAATTATTTGCAATATTTTCTAAAAAAAGAAAGTTATTAGAAAATTAATACATATTTATCAATATTTTACCAGATA
>JBHACQ010000069.1:0-8532 GCA_041854625.1 Leptotrichia sp.
ACCTGTCTCCTTTGAAAATGGTAAGGTTTGCCGACGGAGAAACATTTATAAAGCCGGATGAAAGCATAAGGGGCTGCAAGGTGTTTGTAGTACATTCCACATCAAAACCTGTAAATGAAAGTATAATGGAACTTCTAATTTTTATTGATGCTTTAAGGAGGGCATCAGCGGAAGAAATTATAGCAGTAATTCCTTATTATGGATATGCAAGGCAGGACAGGACTGCAAGCCCAAGGGAACCGATTACGGCGAAGCTGGTTGCCAATCTTTTGACAATAGCGGGAGCTACAAGAATTGTCACGATGGATCTGCATGCAAGGCAGATACAAGGTTTTTTTGATATACCGGTAGATCACATGGAAGCTTTACCTATTTTAGCAAGACATTTCATGAAATATGGATTTGATTCAGAAAATACAGTAGTAGTATCTCCTGATGTAGGGGGAGTAAAAAGGGCGAGGGGCTTGGCAAAATGGCTTCATACCCCGCTGGCCATCATTGATAAGAGAAGATCAAAGGCAAATGAATCAGAAGTAATGAACCTGATAGGAGATGTAAAAGGGAAAAAAGCCATTCTTATAGATGATATGATAGATACGGCAGGAACGATATGCAATGCTGCAGAGGCCTTGATTGAAAAGGGAGCATTAAAGGTATATGCATGTGCGACACATGCAGTATTTTCAGGACTTGCAATAGAAAGGCTGAAAAAGTCTTCCTTTACAAGGGTTGTTGTAACAGACAGTATCCCCCTGACCAGGGAACAGATGTTTGATAAGCTGACAGTACTTTCTTTAAGTGAAATACTTGCCGAAGCAATAAGCAGGATATCAGAAAGCGAGGCATTAAGCTGCCTCTTTGAAGTGCCTGATGAAGGATAATGGGAAAAACAGATAGCATATGAAAATTGAGAATACAGGGAGACTTTTTAGGATCGGTGGATTTTATCGTTGCAGTAAAGGGAAGATGTTTACTGGAGTAAAGTTATGGATTTTAAGAAGTCTCTTTATTATAAAGTCTTGAAAAGAGGATGCTTTTCTGATATACTTTAAATATAAGGAATATCTTAGGGATGTCCTTTAATACTGATTTTGGGAAATTCCGTAATCAGGAAAATAAATATAAAATGTAGATACAATGATATTAAGAAGGGAAGAAGGAATATGAAATTGAATTTCAGTTATCAGTTTGCTAAAAATTTTTTTAATGAGGATGAACTTTCCCAGATAAAACCATTTGTGGAACTGGCAAACGATATTTTAGATAATAGAAGCGGAGCAGGAAGCGACTTCCTAGGATGGGTGACGTTGCCTGAGGATTATGATAAGGAAGAATTTGCAAGAATAAAGAAGGCGGCTGAAAAGATAAAATCTGATTCAGAAGTCCTGGTTGTAATAGGAATAGGCGGTTCCTATCTTGGAGCTAAGGCGGCAATAGAATTTGCTTCCCATAGCTTCTATAATAACCTACCTAAAGGGAAAAGGGACACCCCTGAAATATATTTTGCAGGAACGAACATGAGCGGAGTATATCTCAATCATTTAATAGAAGTAATAGGTGACAGGGATTTCTCTGTAAATGTCATTTCCAAGTCAGGAACTACAACAGAACCGGCAATTGCCTTCAGGGTGTTCAAGAAGCTCCTTGAAGAAAAATATGGCAAGGAAGAAGCAGGAAGAAGGATATATGCCACAACAGACAAGTCAAGGGGAGCTTTAAAGACCCTCGCTGATACAGAAGGATACGAGACATTCGTCGTACCTGATAATGTAGGAGGAAGGTTTTCAGTGCTGACAGCTGTAGGACTTCTGCCAATAGCTGCTGCAGGAATTGACATAGACCAGCTTATGAGAGGGGCAAGGGATGCAATGACTGACTTTGGAAGCAGAAAACTGGAAGAAAACCAGGTTTTACAGTATGCAGCTGTAAGGAATATCCTCCACAGGAAGGGAAAGGATGTAGAAATCCTTGTAAACTATGAACCGAGGCTACATTATTTTTCTGAATGGTGGAAGCAGCTTTTTGGAGAGTCTGAAGGGAAAGACGGGAAGGGTCTGTATCCTGCGTCTGTAGACTTTTCAGCCGATCTGCATTCTCTAGGTCAGTATATCCAAGAAGGGAAGAGGATAATGTTTGAAACAGTTATTTCAATAGGAACTCCTGAAGTGGATTATATTATAGAAAAGGATGAAGCAGATCTTGACGGTCTTAACTTTATTGCAGGGAAATCGCTGGACTATGTAAATAAGAAGGCGACAGACGGTGTAATACTGGCACATATTGATGGCGGAGTTCCTAACCTGACTGTCAATATACCTGCCGCAGACGCATATCACTTAGGCTATGCATTCTATTTCTTTGAAAAGGCCTGCGGAGTGAGCGGGTATCTCCTGGGAGTAAATCCTTTTGATCAGCCGGGAGTGGAAGCTTATAAAAAGAATATGTTTGCACTGTTAGGTAAACCAGGATTTGAAGAAGAAGGAAGAAAGCTTGAGTCAAAATTGAAGGAAATGAAATAGAAGGAAGAAAGTGAAGACGGAAAATCAGTAGAATACAGGATATAGATAAGATATATGTTTTCTTTGGAAAGGGGGCTTTATGCCTCCTTTACGATTTTTATAGGTAGTACAGCTGGAAAAATAAAAAAACGTTAAAATTTAAATATATAAAAAAATTATTCACTTTTTTTTCAAAAAGGTGTAAAATATATCGTTTACGAAATTAACAGGAATAAAAGAAAGGAGGTAGCTATATGACGAAGGAAAATCTGTGGAAAAGTTATTCAGAAAATGAAAAGGTAAAAATTTTTGAATTTGCTGAAGAATATAAGTCTTATTTAAATGAAGCAAAGACAGAAAGGGAATTTGTAACAGTTACTGAAAGGGAACTGATAAAAAATGGATTTGTCAATATAGATTCTAAGAAACAGCTAAAAAGAGGAGATAAAGTATATTATAACAATAGGGACAAGAACCTCATTGCAATAATAGTAGGTGAAGATGTGAAGGAAGGAATTAATATGATAGTTTCTCATATTGATTCTCCAAGACTCGATCTGAAACCTAATCCAATAAAGGAAGAAGAGGAGTTTGCCCTCCTGAACACCCATTACTATGGAGGGATAAAGAAATATCAGTGGGCGGCTACCCCTCTTTCCCTACACGGAGTAGTCTATTTAAAGACAGGAGAAAAAATAACGCTTTCAATAGGAGAGGGTGAGGATGATCCTGTATTCAGTGTTCCTGACATACTTCCTCATCTTGCCTATAATGTACAGGATGAAAGGAAAGCAAGGGAAGTAATAAAGGGAGAGGAACTGAAGCTCCTGTTTGGGAATATGCCTTTAGACAATAAGGATATAAAGTTTCAGACAAAGCAGCTTGTACTGGACAGAATAAAGGGAGAATATGGTATAGAGGAAGATGACTTCGCAGCGGCAGAGCTGGAGATGGTTCCGGTAGGGAAACTGAGGGATGTCGGAATAGACAGAAGCATGATAGGAGGATACGGTCAGGATGACAGAATATGTGCATATACTTCCTTGAGGGCATTGTACGAAGTGGAAAATCCTCAGAAAACAGTTATGGTATACCTTACCGATAAGGAAGAAATAGGAAGTGAAGGTTCTACAAGCCTGAAGACAACACTGCCTGAACTGATTGTAGGCAAACTGCTTGTGGCTACTGAAGAAAATTATAATGACCAGATTCTGAGGGAGACTTTATGGAAATCAAAGGCCCTTTCATCAGATGTGACAGCAGCTATGAATCCTGTATTTAAGTCAGTACATGATCCGGATAATGTGGCAAGGCTGTCTTATGGACTGGCTTTTGCCAAATATACAGGAAGCAGGGGAAAAGTTGCCGCAAATGATGCAGATGCGGAATTTATCCATGAAATAAGACATATATTCAATAAGAATAATATAAAGTATCAGTTTGGAGGTTTCGGAAAAGTTGATGAAGGCGGAGGAGGAACTGTGGCAAAATTCCTGGCCTATTATGGAATAAGGACTATTGACGCAGGACCTGCCCTCCTTTCAATGCACTCTTTATTTGAAATATCATCAAAGGCTGACTTATATGAAACCTATAGAGCCTACAAGGTGTTTCTGGAGATGTAGCGATATTTATGAATTGTAAAGGAATCAGGGGAGAAAAATGCAATATAAGATATTAATATATAAGAATAGCAGTTTATACAGCGAAGCTAATTTCAAGCTTAGGAATGACGGAGTATATGTATATAAATGGTCTAATGTGGAAATTGGAAGCTATGCCTTCAGGATACAGGATGGAAATGGGAATGAGTATGGAATTACTTATAACCATACTGCCCCGTTTGCAACTGATTTTGAAGCTGAGGCAGCTGAAAATATAGAGCCTAAACCTATAACCGGCTTTCAGAAGGGAATAGACATTCTTGTAACTTATGCACCTGAAAAGAATAAATTTACCTTATCAAAGACGAAATTTTATAGAATGAAGCTGGATATAAGGGACTTTGGATTTAAGGAGCCTGAAAAAGTACAGATAACAGGAGGGTTTAATGGATGGATACCTGACGGGGAACCGGTTCATTATCTGGAGGATACTCTTTATGAAATAGAACTTGCCCTGGAAGAGGGAACTTATGAATATAAGTATCTTATCAATGGAGAGTGGTATCCTAAACAGGAAAATCTGAAACTTGTCATAGGAGAAAACGGAGAGCTTTTCCCTCCGGGAGATATTGGGACGGGGAAATTCGTATTTGAAGCAATAGACAGGAAAAGTAACTTGAAAGCAATTGTACATAACTACCAGAGCCTAAGATATTTTAACAAGCTTTCAGACAGGGAGTATGAATTTAAAATAAGGACACAGATCCGGGATGTGGAAAGGGCCTATATCAGCATAGTCCTGAATGAGGAAGACAATTATGAGATGATATATGAACTGGAAAGATACAGGGACAATACAAACGGATTTGACTATTTTGGAAGAATAATAGATTTCGGTAAAAAAGTTGAGAAGATTCTATATTTCTTTGTCCTGGAAGATGGAGGAGTAAAGGGATATTTTGACGGTAAGGCACTTACTTTCAAAAGACCCAAAAGGCTTTCGGTAAAGACAACTGCTGAAGATATTCAGATATTCAGTATACCTGACTGGTCAAAGGAAGCTATATGGTATAATATTTTTCCTGACAGGTTCTATAACGGGAACAGCTATAATGATCCTATCTTTAATGAACTGGGACCGGAATCCTTTAAAGTAAATGAGCTCCATGAGCAGAATTTTATAGAAGGATACAGATGGGCAGAAGATTCAGAAGAAGAAGTGGTATTTGACAGGAACAGATGGACATCTGACTTTGGAAGGCAGGTGGAATGGGAAAAGGTCAAGGAAAGAAACATAGACTATAGCCTAAAATATGCCAGAATGTACGGAGGCGACCTGAAGGGAATAAAAGAGAAAATACCTTATTTAAGAGAACTGGGAATAAATGCAGTATGGCTGAATCCGGTATTCTTCTCCTACCAGAACCACAAATATGGAGCAAATGACTTCAGACATATATCTCCTGACCTTGGAACCATAAGGACAAGCGGAAAGAAGTATGATATCTCGGTGTCACAGGATAATAAATACGGAAGCAGGACCTATGTAGATGTATTAGGTAAATCTGCAGTGAATAACAGCGAGCTTGAGCTCCTGGAAGTCAAGGTAAAGGGAGAGGACAAAGGGAAAAACGGTTATGGCGAGACAGAAGATCCTTCAACATGGGTGTGGACAGAATCAGACCTTATCATGGTAGATCTTATAAAGGAGTTTCATAAAAATGGAATAAGAGTCATATTTGACGGGGTATTTAACCATAGCAGCGACAGGCACTGGACATTCAATATGGTGCTGGCTGAAGGGGAAAAGTCAAAATACAGGGACTGGTATAAGTTTACGGATTTCAGTAGCCATGTCCCTATAGAAGATATTTTTTCTGACGAGGAAGCATATGAAACATTAATCCTGAACAAGGAGAAAACAGTCTACAATGCCTGGGCAGGCTTCAGATCCCTTCCTGAATTTAACACATTTAATCAGGAATATAAGGAGTATATTTTTAATATAACAAGAAAATGGATGTACGGGCCTGATGGGAAAGCAAGCAAGGACTGGCGTGAAGACGATGGGATAGACGGATGGAGGCTGGATGTTCCCAACTGTGTAGAAAATCAGAAATTCTGGCATGAATGGCGTGAAGTGGTAAAGACAAGCAAGGAAGACTCCTATATAACAGCAGAACTATGGGGGAATGCTTCCGCCGACATTAATAACGGAAATAAATTTGACACAGTTATGAACTATGAATGGCTTAAGACAGTAATAGGATTTTTTGTAAATCAGGGTAAAGAAGGCGGTGATACATACAAGCTTACAGCCAGGGACTTCTTCAATGAACTGAGGGAGAAGCTGACATGGTATCCTAGACAGGCTTTGCAGGCTTCCCAGAACCTTAATGGATCCCATGATACTGACAGGCTGTATTCAAGGATTGTAAATGACAGGGTAGGAAGGAACCTGGAAGAAGGAAAGCAGATTGAAAAGGGGTATAACGGAATAAGGCCGGACTTAGCTTCCGACTATCATCCTAATACAACTATTAACTGGCTTCATAGTAATATAAAACCTAGGGACATACTGAAACTGATTTCTATATTCCAGATGACATATATAGGAGCTCCGATGCTTTTCTATGGGGATGAAGTCGGAATGTGGGGAGCGACGGATCCTTATTGCAGGAAGCCTATGCTGTGGGATGAATTTATTTATGACATGGAGGTAAATCCCTCTAAAGTTTCACGGGGAGAAAAATACAGCCAGATTATAGATAATGATCTCCTCCAATGGTATAAGAAGCTGATAAAGATAAGAAGGGATAACAGGGTTCTGGTGTATGGTAAGTTCAAGGAACTTCTGGCAGACAATGAAAATGATGTAATCGTATACGAAAGGACTAATGAAGGAAGGTCAATAATAGTAGTGATTAACAATTCTTTTTCAGATGTTAAGAATATTGAATTTACTACAGAGTATCCGGATGAAAAATATTTGGATCTGATAAAGGGGAATATTATAAAGGTTAATTCAAAAGGTAAAATAAAAATGAGCCTCAAGGCGAAGCAGGGGATGATACTTAAACGCTGGACTAACGGACAGTCGACCGGAGACTTTAAAAAGCTGAAATATTGAAATGATGGAGAAAATAGATGTTTTTAGATGAGAGACTAGAGAAAATATTGGAAATTCTGATTAGAGAGAAGAAAGTAAAAGTGAGTGAACTGTCTGAAAAGTTTCAAGTTTCTGAAGTCATCATAAGGAAAGACCTGAAAAGACTTGAAATGGAAGGCAGACTGAAACGGACACATGGAGGAGCCATACTCCTTAAGGAGCTGGTTCATACTGTTGCCCTTGAAGACAGGATAATAAACAGGACAAAACAGAAGGAGGCTATAGCTGAAAAGATTATTTCCAATATAAATAATAATGAAGTAATCTTCTTTGATGTATCAAGCATTAACTATATTGCAGCCGAATACCTTGCAAAAATGGAAAAATCCTTTAATCTTATAACTAATATGCCCAGTATAACTGCACTCTTCAATAAGAATTCAAAAGTGGAGGTATCTGTAATTGGTGGAGATTATCATAAGGAAATAGGTGGCATTATAGGAAGCGAAGCCATAAATAATATTTTAAGATATAATGTAGACAAGGCATTTATAGGATGTGCCGGTATTGATGTAAATTCAGGAAAAGTAATGAACTTTGAAACTGATGATGGAAATACCAAGAAGACTGTCATGGGGATTTCAGGTCAGAATTTCCTTGTTACTGAGCTGAGAAAGACTGAAACAGCAGGAAGTTTTAATTTTTCTACTCTGAAGGAATTTACAGGAATAATTACTGAAAAAGACAGAGAGGAGATTCCTGTAGAAATGAGGAAAAAGATAGAAAGCCATGATGTAGATATATTATAGGAATCATCTGTACCTATTGGAATATATAGGTTTATCATTAATATTCATATTAGTTAGATTTCAATGTGTTTTGCAAATCTTAAAAGAAGCTGACTCAAAAAGAACATGTACCAAAAAACTAGACAATGAGAATTGAAAAGTTTGGAGGTACATTTTTAAATGGGAAGAAAAATTAGAAATATTTCTAAAATTAAAAGAGGCTGTATAATATGTGTGTGGGTGAAAAAAAGCAATTAATGATTATATAGAATTTTACAATAACGCTAGAATAAATTCAAAAGGAACTATTCCTAATCAAATTAGAAATAATTACCTAGCAAATTAATAATTTAATTTTTAAAATTCATTGTCCAATTTTTTGGTACATGTTCTATTGACAAAATTGAAAACCGAGTTAAAATTAAATTGAAAGGATGTGTTAAATAAATAAAAAGATCTTGAAACAACTATACATAATGAAGGGGATGAAGGAATATGAAGAAATACATGACATACCTATTATTCTTTCTGAC
>JBHACQ010000070.1:0-5559 GCA_041854625.1 Leptotrichia sp.
AATGATGTAAGTAATGCTACTCCCATTATTCCTTTTTTCCCTATTTTTTTCATAATTTTATCCCTCCGATTTTTATTAATAATTTTCAGGAGCCTTTCTATCTCCTGTATGGTGACATAATATCATTTAATTTTGACGAAATTATGTTATTTTTCTTTTTCTTAAATTTGAAATATTTATTTTTATATTATTTTCTTTTTTTACAATTTTATGATAGAATTATAAATAAAAATTTAAAAGGAATGATAGGATGTATAATATTTTAATTGCTGATGATAACAGCCAGATTGTATCTATATTAAGCGAATACTGTAAAAAAAATAATTTTACTGTTACTGAAGCCTACAATGGTGAAGAAGCGTTAAATAAAGTAAAAAATAATAAGTTTGATATTATCCTTCTTGATGTCATGATGCCTAAAAAAAATGGTTTTGACGTATGCCGTGAAATAAGAAGCTTTTCCAATGTTCCAATAATAATGGTAACTGCAAGGGGGGAAGATTTTGAAAGGATAATGGGTCTTGAAATAGGTGCTGACGACTATATCGTAAAACCTTTTTCTCCTGGAGAAGTTGTCGCCAGGATAAATGCTGTCTTACGACGTATTTATCCAAAGGACAGTACTGATTTGAAGATTTTTTCCTATAGTAATCTCTCCATAGATTTAAATAACTTCACTGTAAAAATAGATGATACAGAAATCCCCCTTACCAAAAAGGAAATTGAACTTCTCTGGACATTGGCGACAAACAGTACAAAAGTATTTACACGTGAAAATCTCCTTGATTCCATATGGGGTTATGACTATTTTGGAGATAGCCGTACTGTTGATTCCCATATTAAGCGTCTTAGGTCAAAACTTGATAACTATGTACATGAAAAATGGAATATTAAGACTATATGGGGGGTAGGATATAAATTTGAAACTTATGAATAGATTTTTATTCCCCTGTATATTGTATACTAAATAAGGAATGTGATTTAACATGATATTTTTTAAAAAACTGAAATTTAAGAATAAAATTTTTATAAAGCTTGTTTTCTATTTTGGAGTATCCCTTCTTCTGTTTTCGATTGCTACAGGAAGCCTCTTTGCTTACATGTTTATGAGAAATACTGTCAATCTTAATAAGAAGAACCTGGAAAAAAGGGCAGAAAGGCTTTCTGAAACTTTATCACATACATGGTTTTCTGATGAAAAATCCACAGAAACCTCTACTGGAATTTTTTCAGGAAAAAATGAAAAGGACGGTCCCAGAAAAAAAAATATGCGTCTCATAGAAGATATTGCGATGGCTGAAGTGTGGATTATAGAAGCAGATACAGGAAACATCATTCAGAGCAGAAAAAACAGATTTTCTAATAATTCCTACCTGACTTTACCGCCCAATGCTGAAGAAGCTATAAATACTGCATTACAAGGAAAAATGAATACTACTGAAAACTTTAACGATCTACTGGATAATAGGGCAATTACTGTTGCAGCCCCCATATTAAAAAATAATGCTATAGTCGGTGCAGTCCTCCTCCATTCTCCTGTGGAAAATATTTCTTCTGCATTGAACAACGGAATATACACCCTTATTTTAAGTATTATCCTTGCTCTTTTTCTTGCCGGTATAAGTGCTGTAATTTTTTCCCTGAATTTTACAAAACCTTTAAATAAAATCAAAAATACAGCCTTAGAGCTGGCAAACGGAAACTATGATGCCAAGACAGACGTAAAAATGAGCGATGAAATCGGAGATTTAGCTAGAACTGTGGACTTCCTTGCACTTAAACTCTACAAAAGCTCCAAAGAAAGTGAACATTTTGAAAAAATGAGGCAGGACTTTATTATAAATGTTTCCCATGAATTAAGAACTCCTGTTACAGTAATCAGGGGATCCATGGAAGCCATCTGTGATGGAATAGTGTCATCTGAAAGTCAGATTGCAGAATATCATCAGCAAGTTCTTTCTGAAAGCATCCATCTTCAGAAGCTTATCAATGACCTGATTGATCTTTCAAAGCTTCAGAATCTTGACTTTTCAATTGAAAAGAATCCACTTAATCTGTATGAGATAATAAGGGATGCAGTAAGAAGTATGAGACAGCCTGCATTAAAGAAAAATATAAATATATTAGTTAATGACAGTGATAACCGTAATTTTATATTTTCAGGTGACTATCACAGAATACGTCAGATGGTAGTTATTATTCTTGACAATGCCATCAAGTTTTCACCTGAAAGCAGAAACATAGATGTCAATATTTCTCAGACAGATACTGTCCTTAAACTGGATATCTCAAATGAAGGTCCTGGAATACCTTCTGAAAGTCTGAATAAAATATTTGAACGTTTCCACAAGTCAGACACTGAAGACAATAAAAATGGGATGGGGCTTGGACTTGCTATCGCAAAACAAATTGCATTAAGACATAATATAAAAATTTCTGTTTCAAGTATGCCTGATATCAGAACTGTATTTTCATTTATTTTTGAAAGTTAAAAAGAACTTCCTGCATCGTATAGAGCTTTTAAACCTACGATAAGGAAGTCTTTTTATAAACCATGGTGTGACTCTGTCATTTATCTTATACACGTTAAATCAATATTCACGAGATATGTAGTATCTGTATTTTTTATCTGAACATCCCGTCTTTTCCTAAACTCATTTTCTAGGATAGCCTGTTCCTGAAATCCTCATATACAAAAATCCTAATTACTTCTAACCCATTCTCTTCAGTATAGGCTGCTATTGCCGGTAAATTTATTCCGTTAAAAGTATTAGTCTTTACCATACTGTAATGCCCCATATCAGTAAAAATAAGCTTATCTCCCGGTTTTACCGGCTCGTCAAATGAGTAGTCCCCTATTATGTCTCCTGCGAGGCACGTAGGCCCGCCCAGCCTATAAGTATATTTCTTTTCTCCAGGCATTCCTGAACCGAATATGAAAGGTCTGTATGGCATTTCTATTACATCAGGCATGTGACATGATGCAGAAGTATCCATCAAAAGTATCTCCATTTCATTTTCTGTCACATCAAGTACTTCAGATACTAGAAATCCGGTATTTAAAGCTACTGCTTCTCCTGGTTCCAGATATACTTCCACATCATATTTTTCTTTTATATGATTTATGCATCTGACAAGCCTTTCTATATCATAGTCTTCCCTTGTAATATGATGACCTCCTCCAAAATTTACCCACTTCATATTATGTAGATATTTCCCGAATTTTTCTTCAAATATTTTCAGGACATTTTCTAAAGCATCCGAATTCTGTTCACAGAGTGCATGAAAATGAAGTCCATCTATTCCTTCCAGTTCATTTTCCATAAAGTTTTTTATAGTTACACCAAACCTTGAAAATCTTCCTGCAGGATTATAAATCTCTGTTTCCACTTCCGAAAATTCGGGATTCACCCTTATTCCACAGCTTATTTTCTTAGCCAGTTCATTTTCCTTTTCCTTAACTTTATCCTTAAACTTATTCCACTGCCTAAAAGAATTAAATACTATATGATCAGTAATATCAAGTATTTCATCAATTTCATCATCTCTGAAGGCAGGATTGAAAATATGAGTTTCTCCTCCCATTTTTTCATATCCCAGCCTAGCTTCAAAGAGGGAACTTGCAGTTGTCCCATTCAAATATTTTCCTATCAGGGGATAAAAATAAAACATTGAAAAACCTTTCTGAGCCAGCAATATTTTACATCCTGTCCTGTCCATCACTCCTTTTAATATTTCAAGGTTTCTTTTTAGAAGCCTTTCATCTACTATAAATGCTGGAGTAACTAACTTATCTATATTCATATCCAGATACTTATTTTTACTCACTTTTATCGTATCCTCCTACTTTTATTCCTTATTTTTTAAGACTTTCTTCAAGTCTGTCCATCCTTTGTTTTCGCTCGAGCATTGCCTTTTCCAGTTTATCCCTCTTTTCCTCATTTTCCATTTCCCAATGAATAATAAGTGTCATAATAACTCGTAAAAGCACTACTGCAGAAAGAATCAAAACTTCATTCCACGTCCTTATTACCACTGTCTTTAAAAGCTCTGAAGCCAATTTAAATTCAAGGCTGAAGGTAAGGGCTTTAGCAAAATCTATTCTTATTTTAGAATCATATAAATCATATTTAGTCTTTACCAGCTTAAATATAGCTTTTGCCGCTCCAATTGCTACAATTATAACTCCTATCAGCTCCAATGCTCTGGCAATATTTGTCACCAACAGCTCAGTTATATGTTCCATATACATCATTTCACCCTCTTCTTTATAACTATAAATTAATCAACTAAGGATGGATTAAAGTCTTCTATCCAAGGCAATCCAAATTTATTTAACGCATCCATAAATTTATCCGGATCCAGTTCCTCTACATTATAGACTCCCGGCTTTTTCCAGTCACCGCTAAGGACAAGGGAAGCCCCTATCATTGCAGGAACTCCTGTAGTATACGAAATTGCCTGTGAGCTTACTTCCTTATAACATTCTTCATGGTCACACACATTGTAGACATAATATGTCTTATCCTGACCGTCTTTCTTTCCTCTAAATATATTTCCTATATTTGTCTTACCTTTTGTCCTAGGTCCAAGGGAAGCCGGATCAGGAAGTACTGCTTTCAAAAACTGTAGTGGCACTATCTTCTGCCCTTCAAATTCAATTGGTTCTATTGAAGTCATTCCAACATTTTCCAGCACTTTTAAATGTGTCAGGTAGCTCTGCCCGAATGTCATAAAGAATCTTATCCTCTTAATTCCTTTTATGTTTAAGGCAAGTGATTCCAGCTCCTCATGATGGAGCAGATACATGTCCTTTTCCCCAATCTGAGGAAAATTATATACCCTTTTTATCTCCATAGGTTCCGTTTCCACCCATTTCCCTTCTTCCCAGTAACTTCCGTTAGCCGTAACTTCCCTTATATTTATTTCTGGATTGAAGTTTGTTGCAAAAGGATATCCGTGATCTCCTGCATTGGCATCCAGTATATCTATATAATTTATTTCATCAAAATGGTGTTTCTGTGCATAAGCTGAAAATACCCCTGTTACCCCTGGATCAAATCCACATCCCAGAATGGCTGTAATTCCTGCCTTTTCAAATTTTTCCCTATATGCCCACTGCCATTTATATTCAAATTTTGCCGTATCTAAAGGTTCATAGTTTGCCGTATCAAGATAATCCGTCTTTGTTTCAAGGCATGCATCCATTATAGTCAGATCCTGATACGGTAATGCCACATTTATTACAATGTCAGGCTTGTATTCATTTATTAATTCCACCAGCTCGGGAACATTATCTGCATCAACCTTTGCAGTAAGTATTTCTATCCTTCCGGCATACTTGCTTTTTTCTATTGTTTCTCTTATTGCATCACACTTTGACTTTGTCCTGCTTGCAATCATAATCGAACTAAATACTTCCGAATTTTGTGCACATTTATGACACACTACGTTTGATACTCCCCCGGCACCTATAATTAAAGCTTTTTTACCCATTTTATTCCTCCTTAATTTTCTTTACTTTATAATAACTTGTTTATTTTTATTATATTATCATAA
>JBHACQ010000071.1:0-13352 GCA_041854625.1 Leptotrichia sp.
AAATTAAAAAGAATATGAAGATATATTGTAATCCATATTTTCTCATACTTCCGGATTACATTTCCTAAAAATATACCGTATATTGCCGTGTAAATCCCCTGATACAGATGAAAGTGCCACACCCCGAAAAGAAGTGCCTGTATTAAATTATAGTATTTTGTCCTTTTTCTAAAAAAATTAAGTATCCATTTCCTGAATATTATCTCTTCTGAAATAGGTCCAAGTAGGACAACTAAAATTATTATGAATTTCAAAGTTCCATATAACTTAGGAGAACCTGCAAATTTTCTAAGAAAGGGTGTATAGTAGAAAATTAAATACTGTATACTTATAAGAATTAATAAGCAGAGACAGTTTATACTCATGTATATTAATGGCTTTTTCAATGTCTTATCCCTCATTTGTCTTCCTCCCTTCAAAAATAGACTCTTTTTCTGTTTTTATCATCATCACTGTCACAAAAATCCATAATACAATAATTATTATGAGGGGATAACCTAAAGTATCATATCCCGTTATTGTCATATCCGATAGTTTTTCAACAGAATCTACTGAAACTTTTATATAAAAGTTACTTAAATAAAAAAAGGAGCTGAAATAAAGAATATGGAAAATAATGCTGACATCTATTCTGCCTGTCCTGTCTTTTAAGTATCCATAAAACATCCCCATAAAGACACATGGTACAAAAACTGTAACAATATCCATATATGTAGTCCCTCTTACCATATATATGTTTCCCCTTACAAAATAGAAATGAAACAGGGCATACAGTATAGCCTGCACCACATTAGCATACCTGACCCTTTTTTCCAATAATTTTAAAACAGCTCCTCTGAATATTATTTCTTCAGAAATGGTAATGTAAAGGATAATATTAAGAACAGACCGTAAATATACCGGAGAGAATATCCTTCCTGAAGAAAAGCGTGACAACACTTCTAATACTTTTATTCTGTCAGTCATCAGATTCACAGTAGAAAATAGAAATGCTGTAACTATGGTAAAAATAACCATCCAAATAATATTTTTATGTTTTTTTATGATTTCCATCCAGACCCCTTTCTTTCATAATCTAGCTTTGTAGCATCTTAAAATATTCTTCCTCATGTTTTAATTCTCTTACTTCCATACAAAATACCTATATTTTATATTTTTTGATAATATAGTATTAAAACATTATCTTATTAAAAGATATATCAAAAAAAACTTTTTTTTCTCTTTTTTTTTGATTATTTTTAATTTAATATAATTCTACACTTCTATATATCAAAAAATAATATAAACATTACCAAAATTTAAATAATAAATTCTGAGGAAATTACAGTCCTATATTTACCAAAAACGGTCTCTTCAAGGGAATCTCCTTAAAAATAAGACCGTTTTTATTAAGATTATGCAGAAATACGGAATATATTTTATCTAATAAATCCTGTCATAAACTAACACTGTAACTTGTTAAACAATTTATTATTTCCTTCCTATTTCTTTCTGGATTTAACTGTTTCCTTTTTCTTGTCATCCTTTTTGTCATCATCCCCTTGATAGTCATCCCCATAATAAGCTTTCAGATAAATTTCCTTCAGTTCTGAAATTAGAGGGTATCTAGGGTTAGCCGATGTACACTGGTCATCAAAGGCATTTAACGCCATTTCATCTACTGCTTCCAGAAAATCCTTTTCTGATACTCCCCATTCCTTAATAGTTGCAGGAATACCTATTTCTTTTTTTATTTCTGAAATTCCCCTAACCAGTTTTTCTACCTTTTCATCATTAGTTTTTGCATCCTTACCAAATCCCAGATAATCTGACATTTCAGCATATCTCTGGATTGCATTTGGATATCTGTATTGAGGGAATACTCCCATCTTTGTCGGTGCATCAGTTGCATTAAACTTTATAACTTCTTCCATAAGTAATGCATTGGCAATTCCATGAGGTATATGAAACTTTCCTCCCAGCTTGTGTGCCAGGGAGTGGTTTATTCCAAGGAAGGCGTTTGCAAAAGCCATTCCTGCAAGACATGAAGCGTTTGCCATTTTTTCCTTAGCCTTTATCGCCTTCGCCCCTTGATGTACTGATTCAGGCAGATACTTGAATACAAGCCTTGCTGCTTCAAGTGAATATGGTTTTGTATATTCTGTTGCCATAACTGATACATAGGACTCTATCGCATGGGTAAATACGTCTATTCCCGAAGCTACAGTCAGTCCTTTAGGCATTGTCAGCATAAGTTCAGGATCATTGATTGCAACATTAGGAGTAAGTTCATAGTCAGCCAGCGGATATTTTATCCCTGTCTCATCATCAGTTATTACTGAAAAAGGTGTTACTTCCGATCCTGTTCCTGCAGATGTAGCTACAGCAATAAACTTAGCCTTAAGACCCATTTTAGGGAAAGCCACTATCCTCTTCCTTATATCCATAAACCTCATTGCCAGGTCCTTGAACCTAGTATCCGGATGTTCGTAAAGTACCCACATAATTTTAGCGGCATCCATTGCCGAACCTCCACCTAATGCTATTATCACATCAGGATTATATTCCAGCATCGCCTTAGCTCCTGCCTGCGTCGAACTTAATGTAGGGTCTTCCTTTACATCTGAAAAAATTCTGTAATCTATTCCTATTTCTTCAAGTACTTTCGTTATATGGCTTGTATATCCCAGTTCAGACAATGCCCTGTCCGTCACTATGAACGCCTTCTTATACTCCCCTTTCAGTTCCTCCAGTGCCACCGGCAGTGAACCGTATTTAAAGTAAACCTTTTCAGGAATCCTGAACCACAACATATTTTCCCTTCTTTCTGCAATCGTCTTGACATTGATTAAGTGCTTTACACCTATATTTTCTGAAACGGAGTTTCCTCCCCATGAACCACATCCCAGCGTCAGTGACGGTTCCAGCTTAAAGTTAAACACATCTCCTATAGCTCCCAGTGATGCAGGCATATTTATAAGTGTCCTACCTGTCTTCATCCTTCTGCCAAATTCGTCTATCTTTTTCCTTTCAGCAAGATTTATATAAAGGGATGAAGTATGCCCCAGTCCTCCAAGTTCCACTAAGGCTTCTGCCACTTTCAGGGATTCTTCAAAATCTTTTGTCCTGTACATTGCCAGTACGGGAGACAGCTTTTCATGGGCAAACGGTTCATCTGCACTTGTAGAGTCCACTTCCCCTATAAGCACCTTTGCATTTTTAGGTACATCAAGTCCTGCCATTTCTGCAATCACATAGGCACTTTTTCCTACGACTTCTGCATTCAGGTTTCCGTTCACAAAAAGAATTTCCCTTATTTTATCTTTTTCCTTATCATTCAGGATATATGCACCTCTGTCCATAAATTCCTTCTTAACCTTGTCATAAATCTCATCCTCTATAATAACTGCCTGCTCTGTAGCACATATTACTCCATTATCAAATGTCTTTGACATCAGGACATAGTTTACCGTCATCTTTATGTCTGCTGAGTTATCTATAATTACCGGTGTATTTCCTGCCCCTACTCCTATTGCCGGTTTCCCTGAAGAATAGGCTGCCTTTACCATCCCTGGTCCTCCCGTAGCAAGTATCAGGTCTGAATTTGCCATCAGCTCCCTCGACATTTCAACACTGGGTTCATCTATCCATCCTATTATATCCTTCGGTGCTCCATATTTTACAGCTTCCTCCAATGCCATCTTAGCGGTTTCCACTGTAGCATTTTTTGCCCTTGGATGCGGAGACAATATTATACCGTTCCTAGTCTTTAATGTAAGAAGTATCTTAAAAGCTGCTGTAGATGTAGGGTTTGTTGTAGGAACTACCCCTGCAATTATTCCTATAGGAGTCGCTATCTTCTTAATTCCATATGACTTGTCCTCTTCCAGTACTCCACAAGTTTTCTCATCCTTATACTTGTTATATATATATTCTGATGCAAAATGATTCTTTATTACCTTATCTTCCAGGATCCCCATTCCTGTTTCTTCTACTGCAAGCTTTGCCAGCGTAATTCTTTCATCATTTATTTTCTGTGCAACTTTTCTAAATATCTTGTCAACCTTTTCCTGATCGAAAGTTGCAAATTCTTCCTGTGCCTTCTTCACCCTTTCCATTAATTCCTTTAAACTTTGTAGATCTTTTACTGCCATTTGTCTTTTCCTCCTAAATTAATTTACGTGAATTTTTTAACTAGTATCTTATTTTAAAAAAGTTTTAGATTGTTAATCTAGTTTTCACAAGGTAAATAATACACTTTTTTTATTTCAATGTCAATACACTTGTGAAAAAAATATCTTATATAATTTAAATAGTTATATATATTTTTTATATATCTGTTTAATACACAAAATATTTTAAGATAAAAATATATCTTATAATCTGTCGGAATCTGTGGTACACTTTCTATAAAAGGAATAAGGAATTTTTTTAGGAAGGGTGTGCAGTGTATTATGAAAAAATCTCATATAAGAAATGAAATCTTAGCCAGAAGAAATGCAATGAATAACGAGACAGTAGAAATGAACAGTATCATCATTGCAGAAAAGCTTTATAAAATAATAATGGAAAACCATCTTAAAAATATTATGATTTTTATGGATATGAAAAATGAAATAAGGATTACAAAAATTTTAGACATGTTTTCTGACAGAAAGTTCTTTATACCTAAAACTTTCCCTGACGGAGTTATGAAAGTAACTGAATATGACAGTGAAAAACTTATCCTGCACAGATTCGGATATTATGAATCCTCTTCTGAAGACTATGCCGATGAGACACTTATTGAGCTTGTAGTCATTCCGGGAGTAGCCTTTGACAGAAACAGGAACAGGATAGGATTTGGAGGAGGGTACTATGACCGTTTCTTACAGAATTTAAAGAAAAAACATGACATATTAAATTCCAGATTCCCTTTAACTGTTGCCGTCTGCCATGATTTCCAGCTGCTTGATTCCATTCCTAGTGAGCCTCATGATGAAAAGCCCGATATTATTCTTACTGAAATTAATCTTATATCAAGGCTGTTCATCTCCACAAATTCTTCATAAGTAATGCCTGCCTTGTCATCAAAGATAACGTATATCCCCTTTCCAAGGAGCATTACTCCCTTTGCTTTCCCCTTAAGTCTTCTAAAGTATGCTTCCATCTCCTGTCACCAGGAATGACCTTGCAACTGTAATACATTTTTTTTCATCTGATATTAGCTGTTGTTCATAACTTTTATATTCCTATTTTACTGATTTTTCAATCAGTATTTCCCTTTTATATGTATCAATTTTAGCCTTTACCCCTATAGGAACAGTCACAAAAGGACGTACATGCCCTGACTTGAAATCCCTTATTATAGGGATATTCAGCTTACCGAAGTTATCCTGTAATACTTCATCAAATGTCATATCAGTAGGATCCGCCTGCTTGGCATTTCTGAAATCACCTATTATTATTCCCTTAAGGTTTTTAAACTTCCCTGCCAGTGCCAGCTGCCTAAGCATCCTGTCAACCCTATAGCTTGCTTCATTCACTTCCTCTATGAACAGTATCTTACCATCTGTGTCTATTTCATAGGGTGTTCCCAGCGAAGCTACTATAAGGGAAAGGTTCCCTCCAGTTATAATTCCTTCACTTCTTCCACTCTTCATTATATAATAGCTGTCATCAAATTCCAGAAGATTAAAGGGTTCTGTATTTATAAA
Source organism: Leptotrichia sp. (assembly GCA_041854625.1). Classification (GTDB taxonomy): domain Bacteria; phylum Fusobacteriota; class Fusobacteriia; order Fusobacteriales; family Leptotrichiaceae; genus Leptotrichia_A. The sequence goes on from JBHACQ010000071.1 coordinate 5,676, forward strand.
TGTCTTATTAAAGGAATTTTCAGTCGTTTCTGGAATATCCTTAAAATTAGAACTCATAGGCCCATGATATGTCACCAGTCCCGTTTTCTCATTTATAGCCAGCAGAAGTGTAGTCACATCACTGTATCCTGAAAATATTTTAGGATTCCTTTTTATCACATCATAGTCAATCCTGTCCACTATCCTTATTCCACCATATCCTCCCCTTATGGCAAATATGGCATCAATATCCTTATTTGCAAACATTTCATTTATATCTTCCGCCCTTACACGGTCAGTACCTCCAAAACCATACCACCTTGAATCAAAGGATTTACCGTACACTACTTTAAAACCTCTGCTTAAAAGATATTCCACTTCGGCATCTGCCGAATCCCCCTTATAGTTTGCAGGAGCTATAAGTCCTATAGTATCTCCCGGCTTTAATGCTTCCGGTATTACCGGTATATTCATTCTCTTTTCAGTAGCAGCAAAGACTATATTTGCCGCTACTAGAATTATTAATAATATTTTTCTCATAATTAGAAAAAATCCTCCAGTTTTTCTTTAAGTCTAGTATAATCAGGTAGATGTATCCCCTTTATACCTAATTTTTCAGCAGCTTCTATATTTACTCCTGTATCGTCAATAAAAACTGTTTCAGAAGGAATAAGTCCATATTTATTTAAAAGTGTTTCGTAGATTTCCTTTTCCGGTTTTAACATATGACAGTAACAGGACACCACTTCCCCGTCAAAAAGCCTGAAAAAGCTATATTCACTGTTTACAAATTCGTATGCAGGCTGATGGAAGTTGGATAGGATATATAATTTATATTTTTCTTTTAGCGTAGGTAAAAGAACCGTATTCTCTTCTATCGGTCTAATCATGCCAAAAAACTTAGCATCAAAGAACTCGTCTATTTCCCTGTCTAATCCTGTAACTCTCTGCCTAAATATTTCCTTAGCCCTTTCATATGTAAGTACTCCCCTGTCAAGCATAAGCCATTCTGGACTTTCAAATATCTCTTTATGGAAAATTTCCCTCTTTTCTTCCGGAATTTCCTTTTCTATGTATTCCATCGGCTGAAAATGTATTAGAACTCTTCCCAGATCAAAAATAATATTCCTTATATTTTCTGATTCCATAGTCTCCTCCTGTCATCATTAGCTTTATCCTGCTCTACCTTTTCTGCTGCAGCTGCTCATTTATCCTTCCATAAACTTTTTTACATACTGAAGGACATCTTCTACCTTGACTTCTGTACTGTCGCCTGTTTTTCTGTCCTTCATTTCCACTATTCCGTCAGCTGCACCTTTACCTACAACTATCTTCAATGGAAATCCTATAAGATCCGCATCCTTGAACTTGAATCCGGCTCTTTCATTCCTGTCATCCAGAACAGATTCTATCCCTTCTCCCGTCAGGATACCATAGATCTTTTCACCTAAAGCCATCTGTACTTCATCCTTTATATTTGCAATGATTATATCTGCCATATATGGAGCTATATTTTTAGGCCATACCATTCCGTATTCATCATGATTCTGTTCTATTGCCGCTGCCATAACCCTTGATATTCCTATTCCATAGCATCCCATTTTCATTATCTGCTGCTTCCCGTTTTCATCAAGGACTGAAGCATTTAGAGCCTTTGAATATTTATCTCCCAGCTTAAAGATATGTCCTACCTCTATTCCTCTTGCAATTTTCAGTATCCCTTTTCCATCAGGAGAGCCGTCCCCTTCCTTTGCTTCCCTTATATTCCCTATCATATCATAATATAGATCTTCCAGGTTTACATTTATGTAGTGATGTTCATCCTTATTTCCTCCCACAACAAAATTCCTCATATATTTTACTGTTTCATCCAGAACTACTGTCAGATTTTCCTTCTTCTCAAATGAACCTACATATCCTTTTACAAGCCCGAAATCTGATATTTCACCTTCTTCCATCATTTCCAGTTCAACAGAAGCTCCTACAAGATTCTTTACTTTAACTGTATTTACATTCAGATCCCCTCTTATCAATGCAAGGAAATACTTCTTCCTTTCCCCGAATTCCTCCTTCAGCAGAAGTGCCTTCACTGTCTTACTCTGAGGAACTTTACAGAAATTAGCCACATCTTCAATAGTCCTGCAGTCAGGAGTATAAAGAAGCTCCTTTGATTTTTTTTCCTCCGTGCTTTCTGACAGCTCAATTATCCCTTCTGCCTTTTCCTTGTTTGCAGCATAGTCGGACATGTCACTGTACAGGATATCATCTTCCCCACTTTCAGCAAGAACCATAAATTCGTGGGACGAATCTCCTCCTATTGAGCCTGAATCAGCTTCTACTGCCCTGAAATTCAGTCCACATCGTGTAAAAATCCTTTCATATGCTTCCTTCATGTTTAAGTATTCCTTATCAAGCGAATCCTGATCCAGATGGAAGCTGTAGGCATCCTTCATTAAAAATTCCCTTCCCCTCATCAGTCCGAATCTCGGTCTTCTCTCATCCCTGAATTTAGTCTGTATCTGATAGAGGTTGAAAGGAAGTTCCTTATACGAGCTTACTGTATTCCTTACTATATCTGTAACAACTTCTTCATGTGTAGGCCCTAATGCAAATTCCCTCTCACTTCTGTCCTTAAGCCTCATCAGTTCAGGACCGTAGGCAAACCATCTTTCAGATTCCTCCCATAATGATGCAGGCTGCAGTACAGGCATGTGCACTTCCTGAGCCCCTGCCCTGTCCATTTCTTCCCTCACTATATTTTCTATTTTCCTCAAAACCCTGTACCCTAGAGGAAGATAGCTGTATATCCCCCTCGTAAGCTGTCTTATCATGGACGCCCTCAGCATAAGCTGATGGCTTATTATTTCAGCTTCTTTCGGAGCTTCCTTGTATGTCTTTAAAAATGCCTTTGATAGTCTCATATTAATCCTTTCTTCAATATTTATATTGTTTTATTATTTCTGCCATCCGTCTTCCTGAAATCATACCGGAACCTCCGGTCAGCATCAGTCAGCAGATAAATATTTTCATACTGATATTATACAAAAAAGACTGGAACTAGTCCAGTCATTATTTTATAATCCTCTTCCGAAATGGAATTTTTTATCAGAAAGATTGTATCTATACCTTTATTTATGGAACCAGCTTTCCTTTTTACTGTTCAGTCTTATAATCAGTCAAGAATTTCAATATTTTCTACTATCATCAGTACTTCTGAATGGTGATAGACAGTATGCGAGTGAAACAGCTCCCCTGTCATTCTGACAGTCTTACCGTAAGCCTTCTTTTTCTTAAGGAAGTTAATCCATTCTGTACTGAGCGAAAGCTGTATTTCCTTCACTCCTGTTTCCGCTATATTTTCATTATCATCTGTAGAAGCCGGAACTACCTGTATAGGCGGGTTCAGAAAAAGAAAATAAGGATATATCGTTTTCCCTGTTTCATCAGCTGCCCCGTCTTCCACAAATATTTCCTTTATATTAAATACCCCTACCAGAGTCTGTCCTTCTTCATAATAATAAGTCCTGCTGTTTGAATTCTTCTTTTTCTCTTTCTTCTTTGCAATATTTTCATCAGATATCTCATCACTTTCCAGAATAAGTTTCCATCCATCGGCTCTTTTAGCAAATACCAGATAGGAAGGGTATTCCCTTGTCTCTGATTTTGTAGTTACTTCCTTTATGAAAATTGCCTTATACTGGGTATCTGAAAGCTTTTTTACTTCTATTTCCCCTTTTATTGACTGCCCGTATACCGGATTCCTTTCAAGGAACTTCTTCTGATCCTGTATATAATAATCCTTTGTTACGCTGGACTGATAATATTCTATCCTGTCTCCAAGAATTCCTTCCAATGTAGTAAGATCTCCGTTACTTGAAGCCCTATTCCATAGTTCTACCATTTCCTTCACTTCTTCTTCAGGAGTCTTCTCTACCTGTTTTTCTGATACAGTTACCTCCAGCTTCTTGTCTCCCTTCTCCTCTTTCTTCACTTCTTTTTCATTCCCTCCTGATTTTCCACAGGATAGAAGAAATATAGCTAACATAATAAAAAATATCATTTTCTTATACATAGTATCCACTCCCTTATAAGTTCTTCACCGGTTCATATTTCTACGAAAATTCTTCTTCATTTTTCAGCTATGCCTTTAGCTGCCCCGTCTTTGCACTTTTCTAGTCTATCGTATATTTTCAGCAGTTCTATTGCCCTTTCTTTAGCAGATTTCGTCTTTTTTCCTTTTCCACTTTTTTTCCTTCCATAGTTAATCTTCTCACTTTTATCTTTCTTTTAATTTAATTATAGCAGAAGAAATAGACGGATACAATTAAAAAATAAAAAGGGGCAATCCCTAAAAAATTCTTTTCCGAGACTACTCCTTAAATTTATTCAAATTTATAATTTAAGACAGCTATCCTGCTGACGGAATTGGAAATACAGCTTTCTTCTCAATAATTAGTTATAAAGGAAATAAGCTGCATCCATATGAAGATTTCTATATCCCGTACCTTCAAAATATATCTTAAAGACACTTCCTACATAATCTTCAACTAGATAACCGCCACTGGCAAAGCTAAAACGCTTTCCTGTACTTAAGCTTTCACATATAGCATATCTTGGCCCTGCTTCAAGAATTCTACATTCTTCTATAAATCTTGAAAATCCAAGCATACTAAATAATAAAAATGCCATAAGTACTATTTTTTTCATAAAATCACTCTCCATCCTCTGTTTTCTTATTTTTTAAGTATAACATTTATATATTAAAATTAAATGAGAATTTCTAATTTCTAAAATGCCCCTCATCCTACATTTCATCAAATCCGAAATGCATATAGTCCTTTGTCTTGAAATCAGCTCCCCATGTCCATCCACGCTTAGTAAATGCCTTTACTACATCACCATCAGGTTTTATGGAGTAAGGATTCTCTCCAGGTTCCCATTTTTTCCCTACAAGTACTTTCCCAGCAGAAGTTACCTGAGGATTCTCTTCAGGATTTATATCTATTGCCCTTCCTGTACTATGAAGGCTTTTAAGGCTCCCTCTCCATGAATATCCATTCAGATATTTTATAGGGAATTTTTCCTTCCCCCTGTATATTTCCTCGAATATTTCCTTCACTTCATCAGCGAGCAGATTCAGTACCTGTATCTTTTCCCTGTCAGGAACTTTCCTTCCATCCTTCAGCCTCCATACCGGCACTTCAATCCATACCATATGCTTCAAAGCTTCCTCACTCGAAGGGTTTTCATATACATCCTTCAGCTGTTCCTTTATCTTCCTGGATAAACTGTCGTAATCACTATTCCCGGCTTCATTATCTGTTTTCTTTCCTTCCGGTTGAGGTTCTTTTGATTTAGGCTTGAAAACTGACCTGATAAGACTGTAGCCATATAGGTTCCCGCTCTTTTCAGAAATTCCCGGAAAGGGAAGCATCCCGACAATAAAAAATATAAAAAATTTTTTAAAGATTTTTTTTACAGTTTTTTCTATCTTACTTATTTTAGACTTTTTTTTCCTGACTTTCTTAAATATCTTCTCTATTTTCTTAAATATTCCCATTATCATCTTCTCCCGTTCTGTACTCTTCACTTCATTTTCCTATTTATATTAATGTACAGATATAGTGAAATTATATCAGAAAACCTATAAAATTGCTAGCTATAATTACCTCTATCCTGCTTAACGTCTAAACTGTCCATATACATCTTTACCATAACCAGAACTCCATAGTATATTATAATAGAAATTATGTCCTTCCTTCCTCCTATGCTTATCTGGAGCAGAGGTATCCCGTTCCCAAAATATACAAATCCTTCAAATGCATCATATATTACTTCTATTACAGGAACTAATATGAAATTCAGAAACTTCATCTGGACTATGTTAAGCAGCGTTATTCCAAACAGAGCTTCCACAAGCACTGTCCCTATGGGTACCCCCACTATATTAAGCAGAAAGGAAAATAAAGGGAGCTTTTTGAAATAGTACAGGAAGAGGGGAATACTTGTTATCTGTATTACCAGGCTCAGAAGAAGAAGCTTTACAGATTCCTTTATTATACCTTCCTTCATCCTGTACAGCAGCAGCCCTTCACAAACCTTCTCAGCAGACGGGTAGATAAATATTATTGCTGTCACTGCCGCATAGGATAGCTGCATTGATATATCAAATACCGAATAGGGGTTTAATACAAGTATTACTATCAGGGAAACAAGAAGCGACTTGCTACTGTCTTCCCTTTCAAACAATATCCTTGCAAGAATCATCATTGCTCCCATTATATAAGCCCTCAATATTCCAGGAGACATTCCGATAAGAGTGCAGTACAGTGACAAGACTATCAGGGCTATAATATATTTTAGCCTGTATCTGAAGTTCATAATATCCAGAAATCTTACCATCCATACAATCACAAGACTTATATGGGAACCTGATATGACTACAAGATGTGCCATTCCTGTATACTTGAACCTGTCATTCATATCCTTTGATACTTCCGCCTTCTCTCCCATTATTGTCGCCCTGGAAAATGCATAAAGATTTTCCTCCGTAATAAATATTTCATCAAATATCTCCAGGATATATCTTCTCATACCATTCAGCCCGGATTCCCTATATCCCTTCATCTTCCCTTCCAATGTCAGGAAACCGTCCTTTTCCTTGACTTTCTGTATATCATATCTTACTGTATAGAATCCATATGACAGATTACCCGTATTCTTTATGGATGCAGGAAGTTTAAGATACTTATTATCTATCTTCTGTACACTTCCTGTACTTCCATCCATCTTTACAAACAGTATATGTTCTCCTGACAGTTCTCCCCTGTAAGTCACAAAATTCAGATATGCCATAAATATCAGAATCCCTATAATTATTATGATTCCTGTAATTAAGAATTCCCCTGCCTTATCCCTGTTATTCCGGATCTGCCTACAGTCCCTGATGTTGTTACTTTCTTTTAGGATTTTCATATTACAGCTCCTCTTCCCACAGGTTCGACTTCGTATAGTCCTCATTTATCATTATAGGCTTTTTTGCCCTATAGATACTTATTATGGGATATTTTGCAGCATTTATAGTATTAGTAGATATTCTGTAATAGATTCTGTCCCCTTTCTTATTTAGAAGATATATGGAAAACCCCTTTTCAAAATTCCCCTCTTCAGTAGTCCGTCGTATAAAATCAGCATTCCTGTCTGTATTATTAGTCATATAGGATATATTCCCTGATATTCCAAGCTTATCCACTACATCCCTTTTCCCTGAATTTTCATCTGAAAAATATACGATTCCTTCTGAAATACGGAAATCAAGTGTATATACTTTCCTGTCATTCTGGGCATACTGCTGTATCTTCCTCACAAACATGCTTATATTCCTCTTCTGTAATATAAACTCATGTTTCTCCCTGCTGTTCTGCAGATTTCCTGACACTGCTGTAAATATGGCTGCAGTAATGGCCATATACACCATGACTTCAATAATTGTAACCCCTCTGCTTTCCTTTCTCATTTTACCTCTTATCATTTCTTATTCCCCCTTTTCTTCTGTAATATAATACCTTCACTGAAGACTTCATATTTTTCATTATATTATTTTTTGATATTTTTAACAATATCTTAATTTTAAAGATAAAAAAATTGTATAGATAATTTTTGTTATATATAAATATTTTATGAATATATAGAAATCAT
>JBHACQ010000072.1:0-3217 GCA_041854625.1 Leptotrichia sp.
AATCTTACTACAAGTTTTCGTATTAAAGATGAATATTATGCAGCAGTAGACGATGTATCCATTAATCTCAATAAAAATGAGATACTCGCCATAGTTGGAGAATCCGGTTGTGGAAAAAGTACTTTAGCTACTGCGGTTATAGGACTTCATAATCCTATAAATACAAAATCTGAAGGGGAGATAATATATAAAGGGAAAAACCTTCTCTTGTTAAATGAAGCTGAATATAATGAAATAAGGGGAAATGAAATCGGAATGATATTTCAGGATCCTCTTTCAGCACTAAATCCTTTAATGAGGGTGGAAGAACAGATAGAAGAAGGTCTCATATATCATACAAAATTAACTCCATCAGAAAGAAAGGAAAGAGTCCATGAACTTCTTCAGCAGGTGGGAATACCTAACTATAAAAGGGTGGCAAGGCAGTTTCCTCATGAACTGTCAGGAGGAATGAGGCAGCGTGTCATGATAGCCATAGCATTGTCATGTAAGCCTTCTATTATAATAGCAGACGAACCTACGACAGCACTTGATGTTACAATACAGGCACAAATACTGGATCTGCTGAAATCATTGCAGGATGAAATCCATGCAGGGATTATCCTCATAACACATGACCTTGGAGTTGTGGCAGAAATGGCAGACAGGGTTGCTGTCATGTATGCCGGACAGATAGTGGAAATAGCTCCTGTAAAAGAGCTGTTTAATAATCCAAGGCATCCTTATACAAGATCCCTGTTGAATTCGATACCACAGCTTGATCATGATTCTGAAAAGCTTCATGTCATTGAAGGAGTAGTACCTTCATTAAAAAAGCTTGTAAGGACAGGATGCAGGTTTGCACCTAGAATATCATGGGTTCCCGATGATGAACATGAAGAAAATCCTGTTCTTCATGAAATCTCTCCAGAACATTTCGTAAGGTGTACATGCTGGAAAAACTTTCATTTTAATAATGGAGAAAATGATAGAAATGAAACAGACTACATTGGAATGGAGGAAAGATAGATGAGCTTTATGGAAATAAAGGGACTGAAGGTTCATTATCCCATCCGGGGAGGTTTTTTCAATAAGATAGTGGACTATGTGTATGCCGTTGATGGTGTAGACATGACTATTGAAAAAGGGAAAACTTACGGACTGGTGGGAGAATCAGGTTCAGGGAAGTCAACTATAGGAAAAGCTATAATAGGACTGGAAAAAATAAAGGAAGGGACAGTTACCTATGAAGGGAATGTAATTAACAGGAAATTTAGAAACAGGAAATCTGACTATAATAGAAATGTACAGATGATATTTCAGGACTCCATGTCAAGCTTAAATCCTAAGAAACGTGTTATAGATATTATTGCAGAACCTTTAAGAAATTTTGAGAACCTGACAGAAACAGAAGAAAAGAAGAAAGTTATGGAACTTCTGGAAATAGTAGGAATGTCAGATGACGCCCTCTACAAATATCCACATGAATTTTCAGGAGGACAGAGACAGCGTATAGGGGTAGCGAGAGCAGTTGCCACAAAACCGAAGCTCATAATAGCAGATGAGCCAGTTTCAGCTCTTGACCTGTCTGTTCAGGCACAGGTTCTTAACTATATGAAGGAAATCCAGAACCAGTTTGGATTAAGCTATCTTTTCATATCCCATGATCTGGGAGTGGTGAAACATATGTGTGACCACATCTCTATAATGTACAGGGGAAGATTTGTAGAAAAGGGGGAAAAGAAGGATATTTACAATAATCCTCAGCATATATATACAAAAAGGCTTATTGCGGCAATTCCAGAAGTGAATCCTAACCACAGGGTGGAAAATAAGGAAAGAAGGCTTGCAGTAGAGCAGGAATACAGGGAAAATGAGCTGGAATACTACGATAAGAACGGAAAAGTATATGACCTTAAGAAAATAAGCGATACCCACTATGCGGCACTGGCTCATAAAGTGGAAGGAGGAGAAGAGTAAATGTGGAAAGTAGTATTGAGGAGAGTCTTGACAATGATACCTCAGTTATTCATATTAAGTGTAATTATATTCATTTTAGCTAAAAACATGCCGGGGGATCCCTTTACAGGACTGATAACTCCACAGACGGATCCGGCAGTACTGGAAGAACTTAAAAGAAAAGCGGGACTTTATGATCCCATTCATATACAATATATAAGATGGCTGAAGAATGCCCTTCATGGAGATTTTGGAATGAGCTATGCATATAAGATTCCGGTAAAGACCCTGATAGGTCAAAGGGCTTCAAACACATTAGTACTTTCTATATTAAGTACAATACTGACTTACTGTATTGCGATTCCTTTAGGAGTTCTTGCAGGAAGATATCAGGATTCAAAACTGGATAAGGCAGTAGTACTGTATAATTATATAAGTTATGCAATACCTACATTTGTATTATCGCTACTTATGTTATGGCTTTTCGGATATACTTTGGACTGGTTTCCGAAAACAGGTACAGTAACAATAGGTCTCGAACCAGGAACGTTTAAATATTTTATTGACAAGCTTCATCACCTGATACTTCCTTCACTGACTTATGCACTGCTGGCTACGGTGGGGACAATACAGTATCTGAGAAATGAAGTCATTGATGCTAAATCTCTTGACTATGTAAAGACTGCAAGAAGTAAGGGTGTTCCTGAAAATAAAGTTTACTCAAAACATATATTCAGGAATTCATTACTTCCGATAGCAGCATTTTTTGGATATACAATAACAGGAGTATTAAGCGGTTCAGTATTTATCGAACTTATATTCAGCTATCCCGGAATGGGGAACCTGTTTATAAATTCCATAAGTACAAGGGATTATAGTGTGGTTACAGCACTTATATTATTATTCGGTTTTCTGACATTATTAGGAAGTCTGCTCTCAGATATCATCATGAGTATAGTAGATCCGAGAATAAGGATAGAATAAGGGGGTGTATGGAAAAATGTTTAAGAAGAAGGATAAGAATATTAATGTAAGTGAAAAACCGACAGGAATTTCAGTTATAGTGAGGGAGCTAAAGAAGGATAAGATAGCAATGTCATCCCTTATAATATTGGGAGTACTGTTTGTTATGGTATTTGTAGGTTCGATGATTATAAATCAGGATGAAGTCATGAAAATATCCCTTCTGGATAAATATGCGGCTCCAGGAGAAGGATTCTGGCTGGGAGCTGATACAGGTGGAAGAGATATACTGGGACAGCTTATAATAGGAGCAAGA
>JBHACQ010000073.1:0-9178 GCA_041854625.1 Leptotrichia sp.
GACTGCATTTACACTACCTTTACTGGTGTTCCAAATAAATTTGTTTTTCCATAGGCAGCCCATTGATCGGTATATTCTGCCATATTTGAAGATGGAGTAATCGGGTAAATTCCCGCAACCTCAGTAAATGCATATGCCGCATATGCCGCTGCCTGTGGAAAAACAAATTTATTAGGAACACCAGTAAAGGTAGTGGAAATGCAGTCGGAAGCAGGAGCGGCAGGGACAGTTCACGGTTCATTGCAGGCAGGGGCATTAACAACTACATTTACTGCATCACAGGGATTGTTGCTTAAAATACCTAATATGTATAAAATTGCCGGAGAACTGTTGCCGGGAGTTATGCATGTATCTGCAAGAGCTTTGTCTGCACAGGCATTATCAATTTTTGGAGATCATCAGGATATTTATGCAGCAAGAATGACTGGATGGGCTATGATGGCAACAAGCTCTGTACAGGAAGTAATGGATCTGGCTGGGGTTGCTCATCTGGCAGCTATAAAATCAAGAATACCTGTTCTTCATTTTTTTGATGGATTCAGGACATCCCATGAAATTAATAAAGTTGAAGTAATGGACTATTCAGTATATGACAGGCTGCTTGATAAGAAGGCAGTTCAGGAATTCAGGGAAAGGGCAATTAATCCTGAGCATCCTGTGACAAGGGGAACGGCACAGAATGACGATATCTATTTCCAGGCAAGGGAAGTTCAGAATAAGTTTTATGATGCAGTACCTGATATAGTAAATGAATATATGAAGGAAATAACAAAGGAAACAGGTAGATATTATGCACCATTTGTATATTATGGAGCAGAAGATGCTGAAAGAGTAATAATAGCTATGGGGTCAGTTAATGAAACTATTAAGGAAACAATAGACTTCCTTGCTAAGAAAGGAGTAAAAGTAGGACTTCTGACAGTCCATCTGTACAGACCTTTCTCTAAGAAATATTTCTTTGAAGCAATGCCTAAGACTGTAAAGAGGATAGCTGTACTCGACAGGACTAAGGAACCTGGAGCATTAGGGGAACCTCTGTACCTTGATGTCAAATCGCTGTATTATGGAATGGAGGATGCACCTATAATAGTTGGAGGAAGATACGGTCTTTCTTCAAAGGATACGACACCTGAACAGATTATAGCTGTATATAAAAATCTGGCACAGCCTGAACCAAAGGATCAGTTTACTATCGGAATAGTTGATGACGTAACATTTACATCACTACCATTGGAAGAAGAAGTATTCACTGGAAATGAAGATGTAAAAGGATGCCTGTTCTTCGGACTGGGATCAGATGGAACTGTAGGAGCAAACAAGAACTCGATAAAAATAATAGGGGATAAGACAGACTTATATGCACAGGCATACTTTGCGTATGATTCTAAAAAATCAGGAGGAGTTACAAGATCCCACCTAAGATTCAGCAAGGATCCGATAAGATCAACATATCTAGTAACAAAGCCGAGCTTTGTTGCATGTTCAGTACCTGCATACATGGGTAAATATGATATGATATCAGGATTACTTGAAGGCGGAACTTTCCTTCTGAACACAATCTGGGAAAAGGATAAGGTTGTAGACACTATACCGAATGAAATAAAAAGGGAACTTGCAAGGAAGAAGGCTAAATTCTATATAATAAATGCAACAAAACTGGCTAGGGAAGTAGGACTAGGAAACAGGACGAATACAATCATGCAATCAGCATTCTTTTACCTGACAGAAATAATTCCTTATGAAGAAGCAAAGGCATATATGAAAGAGTATGCTGAAAAGACATATGGAATTAAAGGTAAGGATATAGTTGAAAAGAACTGGGCAGCTGTTGACAAGGGGACTGAAGGACTTGAAGAAATCGTTGTTGATCCTGCATGGGCCGACCTTGAAGTAAATCAGGATATTATTGATTCCGGAAGACCTGAGTTTGTTAAAAGGATAGCGGATCCTGTTAATGCAGTTAAGGGAGACAGTCTACCTGTTTCAGCATTTATAGGATATGAAGACGGAACATTTGAAAATGGAACAACTAACTATGAAAAAAGAGGAATTGCAGTAGAAGTACCTGAATGGCAGCCAGATTTATGTATACAGTGTAACCAGTGTGCCTATGTGTGTCCACATGCGGTAATCAGACCATTCCTTCTGGATGAAAAGGAAATGGCGGCAGCACCTGAAGGTATGCCTACATTAAAAGCAATAGGAAAAGGATTTGAAGATCTGCAGTTTAAGATACAGGTTTCTACTTTAGACTGTACTGGATGCGGTTCATGTGTAAATGTGTGTCCTGCACCTAAAGGCAAGGCAATTGTAATGAAACCGATAGATTCCCAGATAGAAAGAAAAGAACCTGAATATACGGAATATATGTTTAACAATGTAACTTACAAGGATAAAATAATGGGAAGAGGAACAGTAAAAGGTTCCCAGTTTGCAAAACCGTTATTTGAATTTTCCGGAGCATGTGCCGGATGTGGAGAAACACCATATGTTAAGCTGATAACTCAGCTGTTCGGAGAAAGAATGATGGTAGCTAATGCTACAGGATGTTCGTCTATTTACGGAGGTTCAGCACCGTCAACTCCATATACTAAGAATTCCTGCGGGGAAGGGCCTGCATGGGCATCTTCGTTATTTGAAGACAATGCTGAATACGGATATGGAATGTTCCAGGCTGTCAATACAATAAGACAGAGAATGGCGAAGATGATGAAGGAAAGTGAAGGTGAAGTATCACCAGAATTAGCTGATTTATTTGTTGAATGGAGAGAAAACATAAATGATGCTGATAAGACTACAGAATTAAGGGATAAGATTGTTCCGTTATTAGAAAAGGAAACAGGAAAGACAGCAAAGGAACTGCTGGAATTAAAGCAGTACCTAATTAAGAAGTCCATATGGATGTTTGGAGGAGACGGTTGGGCATACGATATAGGCTATGGAGGGCTTGACCATGTACTTGCTTCAGGAGATGACATAAATATACTTGTTCTTGATACAGAAGTTTATTCAAATACAGGAGGACAGGCATCAAAATCCTCTCCTGCAGGATCAGTGGCAAAATTTGCGTCTTCAGGAAGACCTGTTAAGAAGAAGGATCTAGCTGCTATATCAATGACTTATGGAAATATCTATGTTGCTAGAATTTCAATGGGAGCTAACCAGAACCAGGCTTTAAAAGCAATAAGGGAAGCGGAAGCTTATCCAGGTCCTTCAATCGTTATAGCTTATTCTCCATGTATTGCCCATGGACTGAAAGAAGGGTTAGGAAAATCTCAGACAGAAGAAAAGCTGGCAACAGAAGTAGGATACTGGCCAATTTTAAGATTTGATCCAAGACTGGCTGAAAATGGTAAGAATCCGTTACAGCTTGATTCAAAGTCACCTGCATGGGATAAATATGAAGATTTCTTAAAAAGAGAAAGAAGATACACTACATTGCTTGCAGAATTCCCAGATCATGCAAAAGTATTATTTGAAATGAATTTGAAGAATGCAAAGGATACTTGGAATTATTATAAGAGGCTGGCTTCTATGGATTATTCTGTGGAAGAGTAGTCAGCATATTAAAAATATAGAATCTATATAAAATAAAAATGTACTGAAAGCCTTAATAGATAACAATCTAGGTGTGGAAGTACATTTTTATTTTTTAGATTTTTAAAATTTAATAAAGGAAGTTAAGGTATTTCAGTTTATTAAGGTCGGGTATTATAGATTTTTTGATTAAATAAATAAAAAACAGACGGGTGAAGAATCCCGTCTGTTAAAAGGAGTTTATGAAGAAAAAAGTTTTCACTTTTTCTATTGGTCAAGTTAAGTATACAAAATTAATATTAGAAACAGCTTTTTCATATCTTTTTTTTTAATTTGAAGCTATTTCACTTATATTTCTACAAATGAAAAACTAATAGAAATGTGATAATATTTCAAAAAGACTAATATATAAAGGTAGGTAAAACTAAAAAATGATAAGTAAGACAAATTTGAAAAAAATTATTTTGATATTTAATTTTCTTCTAGTTTCTGTATTTTCATTTTCAGAAGGAGAAAATTACTATGACTATAAATCTGTCCTTGTAGGTGACTCAAAAGGGAATATAATAAAAGAAGACAACGTCTATGCAGTAAGACCGCTGGCTTCAGTGACTAAGATAATGACGTCCATCCTGACATTGGAAAAAATAAAAAGCAGGGAAATTTCAATGAGGGATAAAGTCATTGTATCTTCAAAGGCGGCTTCTGTACCTTATGGAATAAAGCTCACTGCAGGTAGGGAATATACGGTAGAGGACTTACTGAAAGCGACTATAATAAAGTCATCAAATAATGCGGCATATGCACTTGCAGAGTATGTATCTGACGGAGATGTCGGGTATTTTATTGAATCAATGAACAGAAAGGCCAGAGAATGGGGACTGAAGTCTTTAAGGTTCTGTTCTCCTCATGGATTGCCGCCAAGCTATACAGGAAGCTGTATGGATGAAGGTAATGCAAGGGATCTGTATGAACTGGCTCTGAAAACATTGAACTACAAGGAATATCTAGATATTTCCAGGAACTCTCTGGACTATATTGACGGAGGAGAGATTAAGCTTTCTTCAACTAATACCCTTCTGGGGAAAGTTGGAGGTGTGGACGGACTTAAGACAGGGTATCATAAAGCGGCAGGCTCTAATATTGTTTTAACGGCTCAAAGAAGGAATGACAGAGTCATAGTTGTCATTTTAGGATCGAATAAGGCAAAAAATAGGAATGCAATCGGGGCTAAAGAAATAGATGACTATTTCCTGAATGGAGGAAGCAACGGAAGAGTAAAAGGCTCAACAGGTTCATCCTCTTCTGCAAAGAATAATAAGAAAGAAGGAAAGAATGTGCTGAAGGAATGGTGGGAAAATATAACTTCAAGAAAGCCTTCAGATGGTGGGACTATAGCAGGAGAAAAGAAAGTGATTGATAGTAATACAGTTGTAAAGACAATAAGGATAGACAATAAAAAATTCAGCCTGTATCCGGCAGAAGATATAATTGTCAAAGGAGAAGTCGGGAAGAAGAAGATAAACTACAAGATTACATTAAATGAAAACATAAGCAGCAAAGATAGAGGTAAAATAGTAGGTAAATATTCAGCAGATGACGGAATTAATGAATTTGTAGGACTTCTTGTAATGAAATAGGAAGACTGTTAAAACAGGCATTGCAATTATTTTTACGGTATACATGCTAAAAAAATGGAAGCTATACTGAAATGGGTCAGAATGTCTGAAATGTTTGGAAGGAGAAAGAATATGTCTATTGGTATTTTTGATTCGGGAGTCGGAGGCCTGACAGTCCTGAAGGAAGTAAGGAAGGTTCTTCCGCAGGAGAAGATATTCTATTTTGGAGATACAGCGAGGGTTCCTTATGGAGAAAAGACAAAGGAGCTGATCATAAAATATTCAAAGGAAGTAGCAGCATTTCTGGTAAATCAGAAGGTAGATGCAATAGTTGTAGCATGTAATACAGTTACAGCCCTGGCATTGGAGGAACTGGGTGAAACCTTTAGACTGCCCATTATAGGGGTAATTGAGGCAGGGGTGAGGACGGCTCTGTACACTACAGAAAATAATAAGATAGGAGTAATAGGGACAAAAGCTACAGTCAATTCAGGAAAATATGAGAAGGAGATAAAGAGTAAAGACAGGAGGGTAGAAGTTTACTCCAAGGCCTGTCCTTTATTTGTTCCCATAATAGAGGAAGGAATAACGGAAGGAGAGATTATTGATCAGACAGTAAGGCTGTACCTGGATGATTTTAAAGGGAAGATAGACTCACTTATACTGGGATGCACACACTATCCCCTTCTGAAAAATACAATAAGCAATATGTATAAGGAAATAAAGATAGTTGATCCGGCAAAGGAGACGGCGTTGGACCTGAAAAAAATACTGGTCAGTAAAGGACTTCTAAGAAATGATGCTGAGGAAGGACGTGAAGTCAGATATTATGTTACTGACGGACAGGAAAAATTTAAGGAAATAGGAAGAATGTTCCTTGAAGAGGAAATAGATTACGTAGAACTTGTAAAACTGTAATGAAGGCACAGGATGGATCATGTGAAATAGAAGATAATAAATGAAGGGAGAAAGAAATTGTTTTAAGATTAAAACTCTGGATTTATAATAATTGTAAATATTATAAACAGTATGAAAATTAATTGAGAAATAGTTTCAATGGTGATGTTTGAGTATATTTTTGGTGAACTTGTAATAAAGAAGGTAGACTATGTGGCAATAGACATAAATGGACTTGCCTATAAGATATACATATCTTTAAAGACATTTGAATCTATAGGAGAACCGGGGAATGATGAAAAACTTTACATTCATACAAATGTAAAGGAAGATGACATTTCCTTCTATGGTTTTAAGACAGAGAATGAGAGGGAATTATTCAGGGCATTGATAAAGACGAGCGGAGTCGGGCCTAAACTGACTTTGGCTATACTGTCTACATATAATGTAAAGGAAGTTATCAGTATAGTACTTGATAATAATTCCAGATTATTTACAAAAGTTCCTGGACTGGGAGAAAAAAAAGCTCAAAAAATAATTCTGGATCTGAAGGATAAAGTAAAGAAGCTGAACATAATAGAAATTCAGAACGAAAATATAGAAATATCAAAAGGTAAAGAAATAGTTTCAGATACTTCCAATACAAGGCTCCTCCTCATGAAGGAAGACATAAAGCTTGCATTGGAAAGCCTAGGTTATGCAAATGCAGATGTCTCCAAGTGGATAAAGGAAGAAGAGCTTGGAAATGTAAAAGATATAGGAGAAGCTATAAAGGCAATTTTACAGAAAATACAGAATAAGAAATAATAGATATAGAGCCGGTATAATCTGATATAGTTAGAAATACCGGTTTTATTTTATCATTTATTTTATAATTTAAAAATTTTTCTAATAAAATATTTGACTTTCAAAATAAAATGTGGTATATTTTAGTAGTAAATTGAGATTTTATAAAATTGGAGGAATTAAAATGTCAAAAATAGGTATTTTTTTTGGATCAACAACAGGAGTAACAGAAGATATTGCAGGGAGAATTGCTGAAAAGCTGGGAGATGCAGAAGTCCATAATATATCAGGAAATGAAGATAAACTGGGAGATTACGATGTATTGATTCTAGGAGCTTCTACATGGGGATTCGGAGATCTTCAGGATGACTGGCAGGCAGCATTAGACGGGTTATCAAGTCTTGATTTAAATGGGAAAAAAGTAGCCTATTTCGGTACGGGGGATCAGGAATCTTTTGCTGATACATTTATAGATGGAATAGGTATAATTAATGATGAAATTGAAAAGACAGGAGCAACAGTAGTAGGTCATACAAGTACTGACGGATATAACTTCAATGAGTCAAAAGCAGTGGTTGATTCTCAGTTTCTAGGATTGGCTATTGATGAGGTTAATCAATCTGATCTGACTGATGAAAGGGTAGAAGCATGGACGACGGAGTTAAAAAAAGTTTTATAAAATACAATTTTGAACTTTTTGCTCATCACCTATATGAATTGGAGAAAGGGTTGCGGCATCTGGTTTTACATACAGCACCAATTGAAGTTGTTGATGATATGGTAAAGAAATTGAAAAAGAATGATGTCACGTATCATATTCAGGAACTGAACAGCGGGAAAATAAACTTGTTTTTTGGTGAAAAGGAATGTATTGAGACAATAAAGAAATTCAATAATAAGTCACTTAACAAGTATACCCCCGAAGAGGATTTCATACTGGGAATACTATTAGGATATGATCCGTTAAAACAGACAAGGAGATATTTGAAGTTTAAGAAGGAAGTATAACCTGACTGATGTTCAATTATCTATTTAATAAATTTAACAGGAAGATTTTTATTTATAAATAAGTCTTATAAGAAGACGCAAGTTTAATTAATTATGGTTTTAGCTATATTTATATATATAACTAAAATAAATCAATTTTCACGAGTTGATTTTCTCTCCAAAAAACAAATAAGTCAGTGTGTCCACAGCACTGGCTTTTTTATTGCTTAAGATTAAGAATAGAGGAAAACAGAAAATGAAAAATATATATTGACAAAATAAAAAAACAGGTTATAATCCTATTAAAAGGGGAAATATGAAATTGTAATGATTTAAGTATAGACTTGAAAATTGTTCCGGAAGGAGAATATTTATGAAGAAATGTATATTCTTATCTATTGCGGTCCTTAATCTTGTATTTCCGGCTTCAGTGAAGAAAGCTGCGGATTCCCTTGAAAGGGATATGGACAGGGCAGGGCAGGAGATAATGAGGAATGAGCGGGAAAGAATAAATAAGGAAAGGGAAAGCACGGAGTTTTTTCAGCCGATTTTAGAGGATCGGTCTGTTGAAATGGAAAATACCGTGCTTTTTATGTTGAAAAAAGTCACGGTGACAGATGTGGAAGAACTGCTGTCACAAAATGAGGAGCATTATCTCCGGAAGAAGTATCTGTACAGGGAAATGGGGGTAAGGGAGAGAGCATCCCAACATTGGATTTCTATATGAACAAAGATATAATTAGAGAACTAAAATTTGATTAGGAGAAAAATATGAAAATAACAGATATAAACGCAGGCGTAATACTGGATAAATACAAAGATATAGATGAGGATGAAATGGAGAAATTTTACGAAGAATTTACTCCTACTTATACATCATTAATTATAGAATTGGAAAAAATAGAAAAAGAAGAATTAGAATTCTTAGAAGAGAATAATATTATCTATAGGTTTAAAAATAATAAGATAGAAATAATTATTTTAAGGTTTAAGACATATCTAGTAGAATATGAAACTAGGTTTAGAGAAGGAATATACTTTGAAAGGACAGAAGTATATGATAATTATTTTGAAGAAGTTTATCATACAGAAGAAAAAACAGATGATGAAAAAAACTTGATAATCTGTAAAGATAATATGAAAATAGAGATATTGATAATATTTCAAGAAGATGCCATAGAGGAAGATAAAAAAATTTTTAAAGAATATTTTGTTGACAAGAATTATTTTTAGAGAATAAAGAAAAAAGAAAGGTTGTGTTATAAAATGTCCTATGAAGATTATAGATTCAAAAATATAATGTTTGAAAGAGTAACTTATAAAGAAGGTGGAGTAGTAATAGTAGAATATCA
>JBHACQ010000074.1:0-35526 GCA_041854625.1 Leptotrichia sp.
AAAAGATATTATTTAAACTATACCGAAGACAGATATATGTCCCTCTATATGGTGAGAAAGGAAATAAGTACTTTAAGAAGAATATTAAGAAAATTAGATTTTATAGTTTCGGATATAAAAATAGATTTTGATATAATCTATAACTTCTATAGGAGCGAAGATATAGAAATTTTACAGATAGAGGAAAAGGAAAGCTTAAGAATTTCAGTTCAGGACGAAAAAATATATGAAATAGAGAAAGTAGAAATAAAATTATCAGACATTCTAGAAGATATAAATAATTTTGATTTTGGAAATATGAAGACAGTTTTCTGTAAGGAAGAGGACTTGCAAATTATATTTTCAGAGGATAATTTCAATGCAGGAATGGATCTTTTAAATAAGAAGCCAGAAAATCCCCTTAAAGAGCTGAAAAATATAAAACTAAGTGAAATCGGAATAATAATAGGGACAGTAATTCTGTATTTCTATATAGGTGGTCTGATTCCTCTGGAGAAAATAAGAAAAGAAAACAATGAGATAAAGATGGAAACGAAAAATATGGAAGAAAGCTATTTAAAGAAGAAAAAGGAAAAACTTCCAGATTATTCTGAAGAGCTGTCGAAACTTACAGAAATAGATAACGGAATAAAAAGAAAGGAGTACTACTCAACTATAAAGTTTTTAGTAAGCAGCAGTAAACTGGGGATAGATTATACTAAAATAAACTATGAAGGCAAGAAATGGACAATTCAAGGAGAAGTAGCAGATTTTAAAAATCTTGAAAAATTTGAAGAGAATATGGAAAATAAGTATGGAAATATTGAGTTAGGCTACATAAAGGATAATGATGTTGCAACAGTGTTTGAATATATATTAAATGAGTAAAAATAACGAGAGGTCTTATTAATGGGGAGAATAGGTATAAAAGGTATTGTACTGCTAATATCTGTTATATTTGGAATATGGAATATAAACAGCAAATACAGTAAGTACAGGAATGAAGTAGAGAATAACAGAATACTGAAAGAGAACAGGGGAAATCTTGAGGACAAAATTAGTACACTTATTTCCGAAAGGGAAAAACAGAAGAAAAAATTAAGGTCTGATTATGAACAGATACAGATTCTGACTAGGAAAATATCACTTATGTCAATTAAGAATGAATCTGAATTTAAGAAGATGATATATGTGCTTTCTAATGAAAGCGGGCTGAAAATGAAGGAAGTTTCAAAATCTGAAAAGTTATGGGAAAGAAGCGGATACAGTCTTAAATATATTCATTTTACATTATATGGCTCATTGAACAGTTTTGGGAAATTCCTATATTTTGTAAATAAGAGCAGGAAATTCATCGATACATCAAAAATGTATGTGGAATTAAGTAGAGAAGGGTTTAAAATATCTTTAGGATTTATAGAGAGGAACCAGATAATAATAGATGGAAATAAGATTTAAAGGGGGGGAATATGACAATCAGAAATAAGAGGACAGTATTTCAGCTACTGACAGTATTGACTTTATTATTAATTATAAGCAGAAATTCTTACTCAGAGAAGATAACGGACTATGTGAACGGTAAGGATATTAGGAATGTGAGTAAAATATTTATTTACAAGGAAGAAAGAGAGGTGAAAAGTGAAAGCTTAAAAAAAGCAGATGAAAAAGAAAGTCAGGATAAGAAGAAAGAAGAAAATACCAGTGGAGAAAAAAAGACTTCTGATGAGATAAAAGTTATTATAAATGAAAAAATAGAAGAAATAGAAATGGAATACAGGGATGTAAAGGAGATTTCAGAAAAACTGAATGGTATAAATGGATTTAAGATAGTAGGAATAGACAACAGAATAATAATAAGTGGAGATGAAAAAAAGATAGGAGAAATAAAAAATATAATAAAATCCCTTGATAATCCTAAGAATCAGATAGTAATAAGAGGAAGGATAATAGATACAAGTTCCAATTTATTTGAAAGGCTGGGAGTAGACTGGACTTTGAACTCAGAAAACCAGGGGGCTGAGAAGTCTAGCCTGATAGCTAAATTTCTCAATGGGGAAGTGTCGATAGGTTCTATTTTTTCCAGTGGAGGATATTTTCTAGGTATTGACTTTAACCTGCTGAAAGAAACAGGAGACATAAAAATAGAAGCAATGCCTACCCTTGTAATAATGGAAAATGAAGAAGGGGAACTGAGGGTTACAGAAGAAGTCATAATAGGTGAGAAGAAGATAACGAAAAACAATGAAGATTATGTAGAGCCAGTTTTTTCAGAAGCGGGTATAGTTTTCAAAATATTACCGGAGATAAAAAGACAGAAGGATGAAAAGAAAATATTACTTAGAATGGATACAGAAATAAGTAATTTTAAGCTGACATCAAACTACAGCACAAATTCTGGAGCAAAGCAGAAGAACCAGACTAGGACGATAATAATGTTAAATAATGGAGGTTCTACATTCATAGGGGGGCTGAAACAGAATGTAAGCAAGGAAACAGTCAGGAAAGTCCCCTTTTTTTCAAGCATTCCTATAATAGGGCCTCTTTTTAAATATAAAAGAAAAAATAATGAAGTAAGGGATATTTATATTGAGATAGAGGCGGTCATACTAGAAACTGAATAAAATTATTAATCAAAAATTAATGCTATAACTTAAATTATATAGTATAATATAAAGAAACGATTTATAGTGAAAAGAGGATTATAGTATGATTTCATTTCAAAGACTGGAAGAAATATTAAAAGGATTTGACAGGATCAGAATCGCAGTTGTAGGGGATATGATGCTGGATGAATATTTAATCGGGAAAGTTACAAGGATTTCTCCGGAGGCTCCTGTTCCTATAGTAAATATAGAAGAGGAGAGATTTGTACTTGGAGGAGCTTCTAATGTAGCTAATAACTTGAGAAGCCTGTCAGCAGAAGTTTCCATATATGGAGTTATAGGTTCTGATGATAACGGAGAAAAATTTATAAAGGAACTGAAAGAAAGAGGGATAGATTATTCAGGGATAGTAGAAGATACCGATAGACCTACTATAATAAAAAGTAGAGTTCTCTCACAGGGACAGCAGCTGTTAAGGCTTGACTGGGAGAAGGATACTGAAATTCCAGAGAAAATTCAGAAGGAAATAATAGATAATGTATCCCGTGATATGGAAAATGTAGATGCCATACTGCTATCTGATTACAATAAAGGAGTTCTTACAAAATATGTTTCAGAAAATATTATTAAAGTCGCAAAAATGCACAGCAAGCAAGTTATTGTGGATCCGAAGCCGAATAATTTCAGAAATTATGTAGGAGCTACTTCCATGACGCCGAATAAGAAGGAAATACTGGATTATTTCGGAATGAAGAAGTTTAAGGATGAAGAGGATATTGCGGAAAAACTTAAGGAAATAAAGAAAGAACTGAAACTTGATAATGTTGTGGTTACTAGAAGTGAGGAAGGAGTTTCGTTATTTAAGGATGAACATAGAAGGATACCTACTGTTGCACGGGAAGTCTATGATGTAACAGGAGCAGGAGACACATTCATATCAACTTTTCTGTTGGCTGTATGTGCAGGAGCAGATTTATTTGAAGCTGGAGAAATAGCAAATATGGCTTCAGGTATAGTAGTTGCCAAAATAGGGACTGCTACTGCTTCAAGGGGAGAAATATTGGAGTTTTATCATAATGTTATAGAAAATAACTATGGAAAATTATAAATAGAGGTATCTGATCAGGAATTAATAAAAAATAAGAGAAAAGGAAGTGGGAATATGGCAATAATTGCTGCAGTAGAAGCAGGGGGGACTAAATTTATATGCGGATTGGGGACAGAGGCAGGAGAAATATTGGATAGGATAAGTATACCTACCACTACTCCGGAGGAAACGATGGAAAAGGTAATAGAATATTTCAAGGATAAAAAGTTTGATGTGATGGGAGTAGGAAGCTTTGGTCCTATTGATCCTGTAAAATCTTCTGAAACATATGGATATATAACAAAAACTCCTAAACCATACTGGAGCGATTATAATATAATAGGTGAATTAAAAAAGCATTACAATGTTCCTATGGAATTTGATACAGATGTGAATGGTGCAGCTCTTGCTGAATCATGGTGGGGAGCGGGTACGGGACTAAGAAATGTGATGTATATAACAGTGGGAACAGGAATAGGTGCAGGAGCTGTTGTAAATGGTATTATGTTACAGGGACTTACACATCCTGAAATGGGACATATATTTTTAAAAAGACATCCTGAGGACAGGTATGAGGGAAGATGTCCGTTTCATAAAGACTGTCTTGAAGGAATGGCGGCAGGACCTGCAATTGAAGGGAGATGGGGTCAGAAAGGATATGAACTTGCTGACAGAAAAGAAGTATGGAAAATGGAGGCATATTATCTGGCTCAGGCATTAGTAAACTATATTTTAATATTATCACCACAGAAAATTATAATGGGTGGCGGAGTAATGAAGCAGCAGCAGCTATTCCCGTTAATCAGGAAATATGTAAAGGAATTTTTAAATGGATATGTTCAGAAAAAGGAAATTCTTGAAGAAATTGACCAGTATATAGTTTATCCTGGATTAGGAGATGAAGCTGGTTTTGTAGGCTCAATAGCTTTAGGGAAGCTAGCGTTAGAAAATAGAGAGTTGTAATTTGAAAGGTCGGATGCAAAGTGGATACAGAACAGTCTATAAGACAGACAAAAAAAATTGCAATATGGGAAGTAATGTTTTTTAATGGATTTTCAGTAGGAATGCAGGGATTTGCAATGTTAAGTCTTGCCATATATTTTAACATGAGTTCATTTTTTATATCAATAATTTCAGTTTTACCTACAGCCGGATATTTTTTACAGGTATTTACAAAAAAACTTAATACAGTGACAGGGAGTAGAAAGAAGACACTTGTAATATCTGCAACTGTTTCACGGCTTTCAATATGTATAATGCCGGTAGCAGTATTACTGGATATGAGAAAGCAGGGAGTATATTTTTTTATAATGTTTATTTATGCATTGTTTTCTCCTTTTGTAAATAATGTATGGACAGCTGTCATGGTAGAAATAATAGATAAGAAAGACAGGGGAAGATATTTTGGGAAGCGTAATCTGTTTTCATCATTATCAGTGGTAGTATATATGCTTTTTTATGGATATATACTATCCATTCCGGATAAGAAGACAGGAATGATGATACTTACTTTGTCAATGTCAGTTTCTGCTGTTGCATCAGCAGTATTTCTCTATCTCCATTATGTTCCTGAACTGGGAAAGGACATAAAGAAAGTAAGTATAAGAAAGGCTCTGGAAAATAAGAATTTTGTCATTTATCTGAAATTTGCCTCTGTCTGGTTATTTACATGGGAATTTTTAAAACCTCTGACGGAATACTATAGGATAAAGATATTAGGTGTAGATATAATGTTTATTTCCCAGCTGGGAGTACTGACGGCAATCCTGTCCAGCGGACTATACATCATTTACGGGAAGTTATCTGACAAATACGGAAACAAGACTATGCTTAGGATGGGAATATTTTTTACAACATATTATGTACTTACATATTTTTCTATGACGGAAGATAATAAGATGTCAATGCTTCTTGCAGCATCAATTATTGATGCTGTAGGTTTTACAGCGATAACTTTAAGTCTGCTGAACCTGATGATGGAAATATCAGAAGAACCGGCAGATGCCTATGTGGGTGCATATGCCATAGTATGTGGTATAGTTGCTATTCTTGCCGGAATATTTGGTGGAATTATAGGCTCGTATATAAATAATGGTGTTATCTATATTTTAGGTGAGAAGTTTTATACAATAAGATTTGCCTTTGTAATAGGATTTCTTTTAAGACTTTTTTCCCTGCTGGAACTGACTAGGGTAGATTCTTTTGAAAAGACATTTATATACAAAGGAAGCAGTTTTCCAATAAAGAACTTTTTTTCTAAACGGATATTTTCAATAGGAGCAAGCTATATTGACTCAGTAAAGAAAGATAGGTTAAATGGTTCAGAATCCATTAAAAATGAAGAAGATAAAACTGAAATAACAGAAGAGACAGAAAATAAAGGGGAAAAGAAGGAATAAAAGAATTTATAGAAGTTTCATATAAAAAGGGGGATTTAATGAGAAGCAGTTATAAGCTTGGAGGTGTAAAGGAAAAAGATTTACATTCTTTTACAAAAGGGATGTACTATCTACTTAAAGGGAAAATAGAATTGACGGAAGCACTTTCAATAATTTCTGAGAACTACAGGAAGGAAATAAAGGAAAAAATATTGAAAGCAGGTAGGAAAATTGAATCAGGAAATACTTTGAATAAAGCCTTTGAAAATATAACAAGAAATAAGGAATTTCTGGAACTGATAAGAATAGGAGAAGAAACAGGGAATCTGGAATATATTTTCAAAAGTCTTTATGAAAAATATGAATTTAAGCAAAAAATAAGAAGAGATGTAAGAAATTTAAGTGTTTATCCTGTAACAGTCATCGTAACAGCAATTGTGATTACATTAGTTCTATTAAAACTGGTTGTCCCTAGATTTACTGTAATTTATTCAGATATAAATCAGGAATTACCTGGACTGACAAGGGCAGTAGTGAAGTTAAGCAGCTTACTGGATAGATATGGATTCTTTCTTCTTATTGTTCCAATAGCTGTCGGATATTTATTTTTAATTATAAAAAGAAGTAACTGGAAAATTATTGAAAGGGTACTAGTTAAGATAGTCCTGATTGGAAAAATTTATAAGGAAATTAATATTCTGAATTTTACACAGAACATGAGTTTTTTAGTCAGTTCCGGAGTACCTTTAGTTAGGGCATTGAAACTTTCTTCCAGTTCACGGAGCATAATTTTAAACGAAGAAATAAGAAAAATTACTGAAAAGATAGAAAAGGGAGAGTCGTTTCAAAAGGCATTACAAAACAGTACTTTTTTTAACAGGGAATACAAAAGTTTTTTAATAATTGGAGAAAAGACAGGAGGAATGGCAGATTCATTTGAAAATTTAAGCCAAATCTATTATGAAAAAATAAGCGAAAACATTAAAATTTTTTTAAAGTTTATAGAACCTATTTCAATAATATTTATCGGTTCAGTAATAGGAATAATAATATTTTCAGTGATGCTTCCTATATTTAAGATGGGAGAATTCTTATAAAAGATTTTAATAACCTAATTCTAAGAAATAAAAAAGTTTAAAATAAAAGGAATGTGATAAAGTACATGATAGAAAATTTTGTTGAATCATCAGAATACACACAAAAATTATTTAAAATAGACGATAAGATAATGGAAAATCTGGAAAAGGAAAGCTTAAGGGAGAATGTGCCGATAATAACTAGGGAAGTACTTAATTTTATGCTGTTTTCTGCAAAAGGGATAAAAGCTAAAAATATACTGGAAATCGGGACAGCAGTAGGTTATTCGGGGATTTTCCTTGCACAGGTGGCAAATGATAATGGCGGTCAGCTTACTACAATTGAAATTGATGAGAACAGATATGAAAAAGCAGTTGAAAATTTTAGAAAAATGGGAATTTTAAATAAAAACCATCTAATCTTGGGAGATGCCCTTAAAGAGATAGGAAAACTGGATAGAAATGAGAAATTTGATTTTATCTTTATAGATGCGTCTAAAGGGCAATATATAAAATTTTTTGAGATGTGCTGGGATTTATTAAATGAAAAAGGGATTATATTTATTGATAATATAATGTTTAGAGGATTAGTTGCAGGAAATCATGAAAATACACCAAGACGATACAGGACAATAATAAGGAGGATGGATGAATTTATTAAAAAATTAAATTCAGAATATGATTTTGTATTATTGCCTTTTGGAGATGGTGTAGGATTAGTTAGGAAGTAGTTAAAGTGAAATTTCTTTTATATAATATAAGATATGGGACAGGAAAATATTTAAACCAACCTTTAAAATACCTGAGAGGTTATTTAGCTCAGTCATTGGATCATATATATCGGATAGGAGATTTTATAAAGGAACAGGATGCAGATATAGTAGGTCTTGTTGAAGTAGACTTAGGATCCTTTAGGACTAAGGAAATAAATCAGGCTGAACTGCTAGGAAATATAACAGAAAACTATTATGTATCTCAATATAAATACGAAGAAAATTCTCAATATATGAAATTTCCGATAATAAGAAAACAGGGGAATGCAGTCTTATCTAAAAACAGGATTATTGCCCAGAGGTTTCATTATCTGGAAAAAGGCATGAAGAAGCTTGTAATTGAAATTGCAACTGAAGAACTGACAGTTTTTCTGGTTCATCTGGCTTTAGGAGGAAAAACACGGTTAAAACAGATGGTTGAGCTCCATAACTTGATTTCAAACCAGAAAAAGCCTTTTATTGTTGCCGGAGATTTTAATGTATTATGGGGAAATGAAGAAATAGAGCTTTTCTTGAAAGCCAGCAGGCTGCAGAATGTAAATATAAGAAAGGAATCAACTTTTCCCAGCTGGACTCCTAAAAAGGAGCTGGATTTTATTTTGTGTTCAGAAAATATAAGAATAAAAGACTATAAGGTAATAAGGACGACTTTGTCTGATCATTTGCCAATTTTACTAGATTTTGAAATTATTAATAAGTCTGAAAGGAGAAATTAGTGAAAGTATCAATAAATAAAGTACTGTTATTACTGATAACCGTACTTTTAGTAAGTAATTTAAATGCAGAAACCAAAAATATAAAAAGTAATTATAATGAAATAACGAAAATTATAGGTGGAGGAAAAAACGAAAAGACAACAAGAAAAAGGCTTTCTCAGGAAGAAATAAGAGGTGTCTGGGTAGCAAGTGTCATAAATATTGACTGGCCTTCTAAAAAAGGGCTAAGCCCGGAACAGCAGAAGAGGGAGTATATATTCCTTCTTGAAAATGTAAAGAAATGGAATATGAATGCAGTATTTGTTCAAATAAAGCCAGTAGGAGATTCTTTCTATCCTTCTAAATATTCTCCGTGGTCAGAATATCTGACAGGGACTCAAGGGGTGAATCCAGGATACGATCCTTTAAAGTTTATGATTGAAGAAGCTCATAAAAGAGGAATCGAATTCCATGCATGGTTCAATCCTTATAGACTCACGATGAGTGGCGGGATAGAAAAACTTTCCAAGGATAATATAGGAAGAAAAAGACCTGAATGGACTGTAAAATACGGGAAACAGTTATATCTCAATCCAGGAATTCCTGAAGTTAATGATTATGTGGTAAACAGTATTGTCGAAGTTGTAAGAAATTATGATATTGATGGAGTACATATGGATGATTATTTCTATCCGTATAAGATTAAGGGACAGGAGTATCCGGATGATGCACAATATAGAAAATATGGAGGAAAATTTTCCAATGTCGGTGACTGGAGAAGGAACAATATAAATAAACTTGTTGAAAAACTTTATAAGGAAATAAAGAAGGAAAACAGGGAAGTAATATTTGGAATAAGTCCATTCGGAGTATGGAGAAACAGTTCTTCAGACCCTAGAGGTTCAGCTACACAGGCAGGTGTTCAAAATTATGATGATCTGTATGCAGATATTCTTTATTGGATGGAAAAAGGATGGATAGATTATGTTGCACCGCAGTTATACTGGAATCAAGGATTTAAGGTAGCAGAATACAACACGCTTGTAAAATGGTGGAGTAAATATGCTAAAAAGACTGATACAGATTTATATATAGGTCAGGCAGCATATAAAATAAAGGACTGGTCTAATCCAGATGAACTGAAAAATCAGATAAACTATAACAGAGGTTACTCAGAAGTTAAAGGAAGTGTGTTTTTCAGTTATAAATCATTAAGAGAGAATCCTAAAAATGTAATAAATTCATTGTTGAATGGACCATATAAGCTGACAGCATCAGAATTTGCAGAAAATAAGTCAGGGGATAATGTGGAATTAGCTCAAAAATAAAATGAAAATAACTATACAGGAGTATAAAATAAAATATGACCGAAGTAGCTGGATAATAGAAACAGATTGTAAGTTATAGAGGTCATATTTTTATTTGTATGGCTACTAGGCAGAAACTTTTAAAAGTTTCTTTACCAGAATATAGGAAATCAGGGTAAAAAAATATTTATTATTTACAAAATTACAAAAAATTGTATAATATAATTAAGTTTAAATATTTTAATACCAGGAATAAACTATTATGGAAAAGCAAACTGAGAAGAAAACGTCTGGTTTTACAGTTTTATAGCATAAGGGTAAGAATAAGGTAAAAAATCAAAAAATAAAAGATTTTAAGGAGAGTATAATGAAATCAGGATTTATAGCAATAGTAGGAAGACCGAATGTTGGAAAGTCTACATTGATGAATAAGCTTGTAAAGGAGAAGGTGGCGATAGTTTCAGATAAGGCGGGTACTACTAGAGAT
The DNA here is from genome assembly GCA_041854625.1 of Leptotrichia sp. Lineage (GTDB taxonomy): Bacteria > Fusobacteriota > Fusobacteriia > Fusobacteriales > Leptotrichiaceae > Leptotrichia_A. Next base: position 10,386 of record JBHACQ010000074.1, read on the forward strand.
CAGATAAGGGGGATTGTAAATATTCAGGAAAACCAGTATATATTTGTAGATACTCCAGGAATACATAAGCCAAAACATCTTCTGGGGGAACATATGACAGAAGTAGCTCTTGAAACTTTAAATGATGTAGACTTGATAATGTTCATGCTGGATGGTACAAAAGAAATTTCTACAGGAGATATGTTTGTAAATGAACATGTGAAGGAAGTTAAAACCCCGGTTATGTTAGTTATAAATAAGATAGATAAAATGAGTGATGCAGAAATAGAAGCTAAAAAGGAAGAAATTAAGGAAAAGCTGGGGGAATTTGAAAATATAATAACACTTACAGCAGAGTATGCAATAGGGGTACATAAAATATTTGAGGAGGCAGAAAAATACCTGTCAAATGACGTATGGTTCTATCCGGAAGATTATTATACTGATTTACCTGTAAATAAAATAGTTGTTGAAACTATAAGGGAAAAAATTCTTCATCATACTAAGGATGAAATACCTCATAGCGTTGCAGTAGAAATTATAAATGTAGAGACGAAAAAAGAAATAAGGAAATATGATATTAATATCTATGTTGAAAGGGATAGCCAGAAAGGGATTATTATAGGAAAAGATGGGGGATTACTGAAGAAGATAGGAATTGAATCCAGAAAAGAAATAGAAGCCCTGATTGACTTGAAGGTAAACCTTAAATTATGGGTGAAAGTCAGGAAAAAATGGAGAAAGGACAGAAAATTTCTTGATGAAATGGGATATAAAATTAGGAAGAAATAATACTGTAAAGCTTGCAACCTTTAAATTATGTGGTATAATGATAATGAGAATAGTTGTTTTCTGGCTTTTCAGTAAAAATGTGAATTTTTGGAGGGAAAATGGAAAAATATGTACTTCTGAGAGGTAAGGTTAAAGGGAAATGGTATGATTTTGATAAAAGAGCACACTACCACATTGTCGTAGCTGTAAAAGAAGAAAATGAAATAAGGGAATACGATGTTTCTGTAAATATAGGCAGCATAAGGGACGACGATGATGAAATCTACTCTTCAAATCTTCAGGTATATTATGATAATAACTACTGCTACAATGAAAAGATTCTTAAGGAAATGTTACTTCAGAAAGAAGGAATTACAAAAGGAAGAAAAAATCTGAATCTAGATTATGTAAGAATGAAGCTTTTTCCTCACGAAAAAATGAAGCATATGAAAGGACTGGATAGGGAAGAAATATTTTTAACGGGAATTATAGAAAGACATGTTATGGAAGCACTTGATAACAATAAGTATGAAATTTTTGTATTTGGCCGTCTGTATGATAACAGGAAAGGGATTCATGATATACACATGAATCAAGGAAGTGTTGACAGATATAGGAGCGGTGATGCCCCTTATTCAGATGGTGGCCTGTTTTTCTATAACAGTGAATCTAAAAAATGGACAGCTGTATTTATAGCCTTTACTACTCAAAGCATGAAAACAGATAAGAAAGGAAAAGTTATGAGACAGCTTCCTGAGATTTAGAGATAAATAAACTGGTAAAGAGGAGGAAGATACTATGGAGCTTGCAATGACAAGGAAAAAATTCTGGAAATACATATCTGATGCCCATAAGAAAGAAAAAGATAATAACGGGATATTAAATTATCTAGTGGACAGGTTATCTGAGAGTACATATGAAGAAATTTTCAGTTTTGGGATAATTATTGATGAGATAATGCTGGAAAGTTATAATCAGAGGCTTTGGTGTGCATCATATCTGATAAATGGAGATACTCGGGAGGAGAGCTTTGATTTTTTCAGATTATGGCTTATTTCTCAAGGTGAAAAAATATACAATGATGTCATGAAAAATCCTGATAATTTAATAAAGTACATTGAATTTCCTGAAGAAGATTTTATCCCTGATCTTTATGAAAATGAAGATTTTTTCTTTGTTGCAGTAGATGCTTTTGGAATAAAAAATGATATGGGAATATTTGAAGAGCTGTTTGAAATATATCTGGATAAATTTGATTCATATAAGGCTAGGCTGAACTATAGTGATACTGACTATCCGAAATTAAAGTTTACATGGTGTGAAAAAGTACCGAAATCAATGGAGAAAATATGTCCTAAATTATTTGAAAGGTTTTATATAGGCGATGATGAGAACATTAGAAATTAATAGTTATGAAGTAAAGTAGAGTAACTCAGGAAAGGAATACTTAATTACTCTACTTTTTTAATGGAAATTATATGGGCTATACGGAAATCATAGATCTGAATTTTGAAATTTCATAAAAGGATCCACATACTACAATTGCCTTATATTTTTTTCCAGTTTTACTGGATATATCGTTGCTTATTATGTTCAATGCGTCAGTAAAGGCCACCGAAATATCATCCTGAAATATGATGTTTTCAATGGGAATATCTAATAAAATCATCTTATCCCTGATTTCTTCTGAAGCAAGTCCATAAACGATATCCTTTAAGGAAGTTACATATATTTTATCAGAAATATCTTCAAGTTTCTCAAACACGCTCCTGAAATCTTTTGTAGATAGCAGGGAAGTAATAATAATAATCTCATCTTTCCTATAAAGTTCCCTTAAATTTTCTGTAAGTTTTTCAATGGAATCATCATTATGTGCTGCATCCAGAATTATAGGGGGATTATTTGAAAATATTTCAAATCTTGCAGGCCAGTAAACGGAATCAAGCCCTTTCTGTATCGTGATATCATCTATATTGTATATTTTTGCTGTTTCATAGGCAGTAAGAAAATTATATGCCTGGAATTTTCCGAAGAGAGGGATAATAAAATGTTTCCCTTCCACTTCCACAAGGGTTTTATAATTTATCTTATCCAGTTCTATCTTCATATTTTCATATTTCTGTATAACATTTATAGAATAGTGGGTTTTACTTCTGATTTCTTCTGTTAGTTCAGGAAGGTTGTCAGAGTAGATACATAGCTGATTGTTTTTAATAATTCCTGCCTTTTCATAGGAAATTTCCTTTAAGGAATTTCCAAGAATGCCTGTATGATCGAAACTGATATTTGTAATTATGGAAATATCTGAATCAACTATATTTGTAGCATCAAGTCTACCCCCTAAACCGGTTTCCAGTATAATGAAATCAGGATTCTGTTTTTCAAAAAATAACAGGGCTATGAAGGTTGTTATTTCAAAAAAATTTAAGGAGATAATCTTTTCATGCTCTCCAGCCTCATAATTGTACCTGTTTATAGTATCCTTTACAATATTATAAGTCTGGATAATTTCCTCATCAGGAATCATCTCCCTGTTGAAGACAATCCTCTCATTGTATTTTAAAATGTGTGGAGAAGTAAATTTTCCTACATTATATCCGGCAGCGAAAAAAATATTTTCAATAAATGAAGCAGTGGAGCCTTTTCCATTAGTGCCTGCAATATGTACAGTCTTTATATTTTTGCAGGGATTTCCCAGCAGACTGTAGACCAGTCTTAAATCATCAATATTTTCTCTTCTTGTTAATGTCCTGTAACTGAATATTTCATTTAAAGTATCTTCAATCATGTCTTTTATATAGCTTTTTAAATAGCGTCAGTCCTTTCTTTATAAGTTGTGTTAAAATTATATCATTAAATGATGCTTTTTTGTAGTGGGAATAACGGAGAAATTAATGTAAAGAAAAAATACTTGACACATAAAAGAAAAGCGTGTATAATAACTCCTGTATTACTTTATAAGATATAAAGTTCATAAATAATAGAATTACATGGAGGTAAATTTAAAATGGTAAAATTAAGATTAACAAGACTAGGAAGAAAGAAAGTACCTTTCTATAGAATAGCTGCAATGGAAGCTTTAACAAGAAGAGACGGAAAAGCTATAGCATACCTTGGAACATATAATCCATTGGCAGAAGACGGGAAGCAAGTTGTCCTGAAGGAAGAAGAAATTTTAAGATTCCTGTCAAATGGAGCACAGCCTACACAGACTGTAAAAAGTATTCTGACTAAGGCAGGGTTGTGGGAAAAATTCCAGGAAACTAAAAAGAAATAAATAAAATAATTTTAAATTAGGCTGGACTTGTACCAGTCTTTTTTATATAATAAAGTAAAATGCAACATATAAATTTGAAAGTGAGAGAAAAATAATATGGATTTTAAAATACACTCTAAATTTCAGCCTACAGGAGATCAGCCTCAGGCAATAGCAAGGATTGCTGAAAATATAGAAAACGGTATAACGGATCAGATACTTCTTGGCGTTACAGGTTCCGGTAAGACCTTTACTGTAGCAAATGTAATAGAAAAAGTGAACAGGCCTGCATTAATAATGGCACCAAATAAAACATTGGCAGCCCAGCTTTATAATGAATACAGACAGTTCTTTCCTGAAAATGCGGTAGAGTATTTTGTTTCATATTATGACTATTATCAGCCTGAAGCTTATGTTGTCCAGACAGACACTTATATTGAAAAAGATTCTTCTATTAATGATGAAATAGATAAATTACGTCATGCGGCAACAGCTGCCCTTTTAAACAGGAGGGATGTAATTATAGTGGCATCTGTTTCTGCAATATATGGGCTGGGATCTCCGGAAGCTTATAAGGAAAAGTCCATTCCGATAGATGTAGAGACGGGATTTGATAGGAATGAACTTATGAGGAGGCTGATTTCCTTGCGATATGAAAGGAATGACATAGCTTTTGAAAGGGGGAAGTTCAGAGTAAAGGGGGATATTCTGGATCTGCATCCTTCCTATCAGGATACGGGCTACAGGTTTGAATTTTTTGGAGATGATCTGGAGGGAATATCAGAAATAAATACACTTACGGGACAGAAAATAAGAGAAATAAAGAGGATAACAATAATGCCTGCTACACATTATCTGTCAAATGAGGATTCTGAAAAGATGTTCAACAGTATAAAAGAGGAACTGGAAGATAGAATAAAATTTTTTGAGAATCAGAATAAGCTGCTGGAAGCCCAGAGGATAAAACAGAGGACAGAATATGACCTGGAAATGATAGCAGAAATAGGATACTGTAAAGGTGTAGAAAACTATTCAAGGTATCTGACCGGGAAAAATGAAGGGGAAGCTCCCGATACACTTTTAGATTATTTTCCGGAAGACATGGTAGTATTCCTTGATGAATCACATATATCAGTTCCCCAGATAAATGGAATGTATAAAGGGGACAGGGCAAGGAAGCAGTCCCTTGTAGACAACGGATTCAGACTTCCGAGTGCCTATGATAACCGTCCGTTAAAATTTGAGGAATTTTTTAATAAGGTTCCGCAAGTGGTATATATTTCAGCAACTCCAAGCGACTATGAACTGGAACAGTCAGGTGATGAGATAGTAGAACAGCTTGTAAGGCCGACCGGAATAGTAGAGCCAGGAATTGAAATAAGGGAAACAAAAAACCAGATAGATGACCTGATGGATGAGATAAAGCTGAGGACTGAAAAAAGACAGAGAGTACTAGTTACAACCCTTACAAAGAAAATGGCTGAAGAACTTACGGACTATTACCTTGAATATGGAATAAAGGTAAAATATATGCATTCTGATATTGACACCCTTGAAAGGACTGAAATAATAAGGGGATTAAGAAAGGGAGAATTTGATGTCCTGGTTGGAATAAACCTTTTAAGGGAAGGTCTTGATATACCGGAGGTTTCACTGGTGGCCATCCTTGAAGCAGATAAGGAAGGGTATCTCCGTTCAAGAAGGTCATTAATACAGACTATGGGAAGGGCCGCAAGGAATGTTGAAGGTAAGGTCATCCTTTATGCAGACAGGATTACAGGTTCGATGCAGGAAGCTATAGATGAAGTGAATAGACGGCGTGAAGTTCAGGAAAAATACAATATTGAAAATAATATAAATCCTAGATCGGTTGTGAGGGAGATAGCAGAATCACTTGTAGACTATGAAATTATAAAAGAAGAAAAAAATAATAAGATTAAGAAGGAGTACAGGAATCAGGTAGAAATTGAAAAGGAAATAAAAAGACTTGACAGTGAGATTAAAAAGCTTGCAGAAGAACTTAATTTTGAAGAGGCAATTAAATTAAGGGATAAGATGAACGAATTGAAGAAAATGCTGCTGGAACTTTGATTATAATATTATATTTATTTCTATAAAAATATATAAGAGAAGTATCAAGAAAACCGATGATACATGTAATAGATAATAAGCTGGAGGAAATATTGGATTAATGTGGACTGCTAAAGAATATAGTATCACAGAAAAATGATTAAGGAAAGGTTGATGAGAATGAATAGAGTGTATTATTATCCTGCATGTGGAACATGTAAGAAAGCTTTGAAATGGTTAGATGAAAACAATGTGGAATATGAGAAGATGCATATAGTAGAAAAGGCACCTGATCTTAAAGAGCTCACTGAAATCTATAATAAAAGCGGGATTGAGTTAAAAAAGTTCTTTAATACAAGCGGGAATGCCTATAAGGAAATGAAGTTGAAGGATAAGCTGAAAGATATGTCTGAAAAGGAACAGCTAAAACTATTGTCATCTAATGGGATGCTTATAAAAAGGCCTGTCTTCATATCAGATAATTTTGTAATTGTAGGCTTTAAGGAAGAGGAGTACAGGGAAAAGCTAGGAAAATAAAGAACAGGATATAGATTAAGCAAAGGGGTGAAAAGGAACAGATGGAACCGGTAATTTTTTCAGTAAGTGAAGTAAACAAAGCAATAAAGCAGTTTATAGAAGGAACACAGACCTTCAAGAATATATTTATCCAGGGAGAACTGTCAAATATAACATATTATAAGTCAGGGCATCTGTACTTTACTTTAAAGGATGACAGAGCAAGTGTAAAGTGCGCAATATTCAAATATGCCCTTAAGAACATACCTTCTGACCTTAAAGAAGGGGATCAGGTTAAGATAATGGGAAGTGCTACAATTTATGAGGCAAACGGGAGCTATCAGATAATAGCTGAATCACTTGAAAAGACCAACAGGCTAGGTTCATTATATGAAAAGCTTGAAATACTGAAAAAGTTCTATCTTGAGAAGGGATATTTTAATGAGGAGCATAAGAAATCTCTCCCGGCACTTCCAATGAATATAGGAGTTGTAACGGCAGAAACAGGAGCGGCTATAAGGGATATAATAAATACGGTACATAAAAGGAACAGAAATGTAAATATATATCTTTATCCTGCTAAGGTTCAGGGAGAAGGAGCGGCACTTGAAGTGTCAAAGGGGATAGAATTTTTTAATAGGACTGACATAAGGGAAGAGCTTGGGATAGATGTCCTGATTGTGGGACGTGGTGGTGGAAGTATAGAAGATCTGTGGGCATTTAATGAAGAGGCTGTAATAGAAGCAATCTTCAGTTCAGAGCTCCCTGTAGTATCGGCAGTAGGACATGAAATTGATAACCTGCTTTCAGACCTTGTAGCAGACAGAAGGGCAGCTACCCCTACACAGGCTGCAGAAATACTGATTCCTGAAAAGAATATAATTAAAAAGGAGCTGTCCCTGAAGGAAAATACATTAAACAAATTTCTTATGAACAAGGTAACCATCATGAAGAAGGAACTGGAGCAGAGGAAGAACAGCTACTATATAAAAAACTACGTCGGACTCTTAAATGACAGGAAACTGTCCCTCATTAATATAGAACAGAGACTGACAAGGGAACTGAAAAGAATTGTGGAGAAAAACAGGGAACAGTTTGAATTCAGGAAAAAGCGTCTTTTAAAAGTAGATATCCGTAAATTTATGGAAATACAGAAGGAGTTTCTGAAGCTGAAGGAAAAAGAACTGGATGCAAGAATGAAGGACAGAATTGTATCATTAAAGAAGGAACTGGAATATAGGAATATAAAATTATCTAAATATTCAGTAAATGATATATTGAAACAGGGATATACCATCACTAGGAAAAATGGTAAGATAGTAAGGAGAGGGATAGAATTAAGTAAGATGGATAACCTGGAAATACAGTTTTCAGATATGAAAATAAAGACAGTAGTGAAATAAAATAAAAGTGGAATGAATAAAATAATTTTGTGGAAACTGGATAAAATAAAGAGGTGAAAAACATGTCTAAAAGGAAAGAATATCTGTCATGGGATGAATATTTTATGGGGATAGCATTTCTATCTGCCATGAGGAGCAAGGATCCGTCAACTCAGGTGGGAGCCTGCATAATAGATGAAGACAGGAAAATAATAGGAATAGGATATAACGGATTTCCGGTGGGAAGTTCAGATGATACTATGCCCTGGGGAAAAGAGGGAGATTTTTTAAATACAAAGTATCCGTATGTTGTACATGCAGAACTGAATGCCATTTTGAACAGTATTAAATCCTTGAAGGACAGTACTATCTATGTGACCCATTTCCCGTGTAATGAATGTGCCAAGGCAATCGTACAGGCTGGAATAAGAAAAGTTGTATTTTATTCAGATAAGCATAAAAACCTGGATTCCACAAAAGCTTCAAGGATGATATTTGAAAATGCAGGAGTGGAAATGGTAAATCTGAAAATAGACAGGAATGAAATCAGGATAGAGTTTAAGGATTAAGGAATTAATAATTAGGAGGTCAGCAGATGAAATTTGAAACAAAGGCGATATATGGAATAAGGGATAAAGGTGAAGGAAGTCAGAAGGAAAGCTGGGGGAATACTATAAACATGGCTTCAACATTTCAGGTAAGGGAATTTGGAGTTGAGCAGGAATTTGAGTATGCGAGGGTGTCGCATCCTACAAGGAAGGAATTTGAAAAAATAATGACAAAACTGGAAAATGGAAAACATGGATTCGCTTTTTCTTCAGGAATGGCTGCCATAACTTCCATATTTTCCAAATATAAGTCAGGAGACCATGTTATACTGGGAATGGATATTTATGGGGGAACTTATAGGATTATTACAGATATATTCAGTAAATATAAGCTGGAATACACATTTGTTGACACGACAGATTTAAAAGAAGTGGAAAGATCAGTAAGGGGAAATACGGTAGCCATATTTATAGAGACTCCCTCAAATCCCCTCCTTGATGTAACCGATATAAGGGGGATTGTGGAAATTGCCAGAAAATATAATCTTGTTACAATAGCAGATAATACTTTTATGACACCGTATTTACAGAGACCTCTGGATCTCGGAGTAGATATTGTAGTTCATAGTGCAACTAAATTTTTAAGTGGACATAATGATGTGGTGGCAGGAGTTGTAGTTGTAAACTGTGACAGGCTGGCAGAAGAAATATGGTTTGTTCAGAAAGCGGTTGGAGCAATAATTTCACCTTTTGACAGCTGGCTGCTTATCAGAAGCCTTAAGACATTAAAAATAAGGGTCGAAGCTGCACAGGAAAATACATTGAAGCTTCTGGAATTTTTCAAAGGACATCCTGAAGTTGAAAAGGTATATTTTCCAACAGAATCTGATAATAAGGGGAAAATAATACATGAAAGCCAAGCTGAAGGAGGAGGAGCAGTATTTTCCTTTAAGCTTAAAAATGAAAGTAAGGTAAAATCTTTCTTTGAAAGACTGAATATTGCATTGTCTGCTGCCAGTCTGGGAGGTGTAGAGACTTTAGTGACACATCCTCATACAATAACTCATGCAGAAATGCCTGAAGATGAAAAAAATTCCAGAGGAATTACAAATTCCCTGATAAGGGTAGCAGTCGGAATTGAAAATATAGATGATTTAATTGAAGATTTTGGAAATGCATTAAAATAGGAAATGTTTTAAGAAAAAAGTCAAATATGACAGGGAATAATAATAGAAGACAGGAAGACTATAATGAAAAGAATAAATATTTTAAAAATACTGGTATTATTAATATTTCTATTTTGTATAAATATATTTGCTGACATTAGAATGTATAGAGTCCTTTATGTAAGCGACGGTGACACTATAGCAGTAAAAAGGATTGAAGGTGACAAGGAGACAGGCAGCTTATTAAAAGTACGTCTTTTTGGAATTGATGCTCCTGAACTTAAGCAGGACTATGGATATGAAAGTAAGGAATTTCTAATGAAGCTTATAAGAGGAAAGCAGGTAAAAATAGAAGGTATAAAGAAAGACCGGTATGGACGTTTGTTAGGGACAGTCTATCTCAAAAATGAAAATATAAATGAAAAGATGGTTATGACAGGTAATGCCTGGTGGTATGAAAAATATGACAGAAAAAATCATAGAATGAAGGAATATCAGGAAAATGCAAGAAGAAAAAGGCTAGGTCTGTTTTCAAAGAAAGGGTACATTGCTCCATGGGAATTCAGGCAAAACAGTAAAAAGAAAAAAAAGTAGGGGAAATAATGAATTTAGTAAAAATGAAGGATGTATTTTTCCATTAAACATGATAAAATGTAAAAAAATATTAAGGAGAAGAAATGTTTATAGATGAAAGTGTAATTACAGTCATTTCAGGAAATGGGGGTGACGGTGCAGCAACCTTCAGAAGGGAGAAATTTGTACAGTTTGGAGGGCCTGATGGAGGTGACGGAGGAAAAGGGGGAGACATTATCTTTGTAGCAGACCCCAATATAAATACATTGATTGATTTTAAAAGCAGTAAGAAATTCCAGGCTGGAAATGGAGAAAAGGGAAGTGGAGCCCGTTGTAAAGGGAAATCAGGAGAAGATTTGATAATAAAGGTTCCTGTAGGTACAATGATAAGGGATTTTGAATCAGGAAAGCTTCTTTTAGATCTGGATAATCCAAATAAAGAGGTAGTATTTTTAAGAGGTGGTGACGGAGGTAGAGGGAATATACATTTCAAATCTTCAGTAAGGAAAGCTCCAAGGATTGCAGAAAGTGGACGTGAAGGTTCTGAGCTTAAAATAAAGATGGAGCTTAAGCTGCTGGCGGATGTTGCTTTGGTAGGATATCCTAGTGTAGGGAAATCAAGCTTTATAAATAAAGTATCTGCTGCTAATTCTAAAGTTGCAAGCTACCATTTTACAACCTTAAAGCCAAAACTGGGAGTAGTGAGAATAGGGGATGAAGAAAGTTTTGTAATAGCGGATATTCCTGGACTGATTGAAGGTGCTCATGAAGGGGTAGGCCTTGGAGACAGGTTCCTGAAACATATTGAAAGATGTAAGCTGATAATCCATATAGTGGATATTTCTGGACTGGATGGAAGGGATCCTAAGGAGGATTTTATTAAAATTAATAAGGAACTGGAAAATTACAGCAAGAAACTTTCCCAGAAAATCCAAATAGTTGCAGCTAATAAGATAGATATGCTTTATGATGAAGAAAAATATGATGAGTTTGAAAAGTTTGTAAAGGATAAGGGAATAGAATATGTGTATCCAATTTCAGTAATTACAAATGATGGTCTGAAACCTGTCTTGCAGAAGGCATGGGAACTGATTCAGGAAATACCTAGGGAAGAACTGGAAGAAAGTTATTCTGTTGAAGAACTGCTTATGGAAAATAAATATAAGGAACCTTGGATTATAAAGAAGCTTGAAGACAATGTGTTTGAAGTTGATGGAAGAATTGTAGACGACGTATTAAAAAAATATGTCTTTACTGGAGATGAAGGAGTCATAAGTTTTCTTCAGATGATGCGGAATCTGGGGATGGAAGTTGAACTTGAGAAGGCTGGAGTAGAAGAAGGGAATACGATAATTATTGCCGGATATGAATTTGAATATGTCATTTAATCAGAAAGAGAGTAAAATAATGAAACACAATTTAAAAGGACTGGTAATCAGCGGTCCTACAGGCGTAGGGAAGACGGACTTATCTATAAAAATGGCAAAATTACTTAATTCTGAAATTATTTCGGCTGATTCTTCACAAATATACAGACATATGAATATAGGAACTGCAAAAATTACCTCTTCAGAAATGAGAGGCATAAAACATTACATGCTGGATATAGTTGAGCCTGGAGAAGATTATTCTGCAGGCGATTTTGAAGTACAGGTAAATGATATTTTGAAAGGAAAGGAAAAAAAAGGAGAGAATATTATCATTACAGGAGGAACAGGATTATATCTGAAGGCTGTTACTGACGGGTTTTCTAATCTTCCTTCAAAAGATGAGAAGATAAGAAGCTTTTTAGATGACAGGACATTAAAGGAACTTGTAGAGATATTGGAAAAACTGGATCCTGAAACAGCAGAAAAGATTGATTTGCATAACAGGGTAAGACTGGTAAGGGCAATAGAAGTATGTATGTTGACAGGTGGTAAGTTCAGTAAGCTGAAATCAGAAAATATAAAAGGGAATAACTATAAATTTTTAAAGATTTTTCTGACAAGGGATAGGGACGAGCTTTACGAAAGGATTGACAGAAGAGTTGATATGATGATTTCTGAAGGTCTTGAAAAGGAAGCAGCAGAAATATATGAAAAGTATAGGGAAAAAAGGCATAAGATAGTATCGATAGGGTACAAGGAATTTTTTAAATATTTTAATCAGGAAATGTCGCTAAATGAGACAATAGAAGAAATAAAAAAAGAAAGCAGGAGATACGCCAAAAGGCAGCTGACTTGGTTTAGAAAGGAAAAAGACTATATTGTATACAATTTATCGGAATTTCCAGAAGAAAAAGTGATTGAAGGAATCGTTACAAAGTGGAATGAAGAATAGAATAAAATAGGAATACCGGATTTTAGATTCTCTAAAAAAGTAAACCTGAAGCAGGTGTAAAATCTGGAAAAGATGGCTGTGTAAATTTTCATATGTACATGTGTATTGACAACCTATGGAAATCAAGGTATAACATAGTGAAGACAGATTATGTCAAAATATTTTTACAGTTTTTAACTGACATAGTGATAAGGGAGAAGAAAAATGAGTAATGAAGTAAATGAAAACTCGAAGTTACAGAGTTATGTACCACTAGTGGATTTTCTGTCTACTGTACTGGGAAAAAACAGTGAAGTGGTATTGCATGATTTGAAAAATCTGGATAACTCGGTTATTGCTATTAAAAATGGTCATATTTCCAATCGTGAAATAGGAGCCCCTGCAACAGATCTGGTTCTTAAGATATTAAAGGAGGGAAAAAAGGAGAAAAGGGATTTTATAGCTAACTATAAAGGAATCGGCAAGTTTAATAAGCCTCTTAAGTCAGCTACATATTTTATCCGTGATGAAAAAGAAGAACTGATAGGGATGATATGTGTAAATACAGATGAATCACTATTTGATGGACTATATTCTGTAGTAAGGAAGATACAGGAAAACTTTATATTACCAGAAGGCAGTACCGATGAGACAGTTGAATCAGAAAAGCTTTCCCTGTCAATAGAGGAGATGGCACAGGAAGCAATAAGGGAAGTTCTGGCAGGTCAGGATGTTTCAATAGAGTACTTAAAGCAGCAGGATAAACTAAATATAATTGAAATTCTTTATCTGAAGGGAATATTCCTATTAAAGGGTGCAGTCGTGGAGATTGCCAAGTCACTGGGAATGTCAGAAGCCAGTGTCTACAGATATGTTCAGATTATAAAAAGACAAGAAGATGAAAAAGCTAAATCAGCAGATAAAATTTAGAGAAAGGAAAAAGGTGAGATAATAACAGAACTGTTTGAAATTTATCAACCTGATAATTATAGTTATGAATAAAACAATGGTTATTCTAGCACATCCTGACTTAAATAATTCTAGAGTGAACAGGAGATGGAAGGAAGAACTGGAAAAATATAAGGATAAAATACTGGTTCATGACCTCTATGGAGAATATTCAGACTGGAATATAGACGTTGCTAAGGAACAGGACCTTATGGAAAAGCATGATAATATCATTCTCCAGTTTCCTTTTTACTGGTACAGCAGTCCTCCCCTTCTAAAGAAATGGATTGATGAAGTATTTACCTATGACTGGGCATACGGGGATGACGAGGAAGCTGAATATAAGCTGAAGAATAAGAAAATCGGTCTGGCTGTAACAGTAGGAGGACCTGAAAAGGAGCATAATAGGAATGGTCTGGTATCATACACGATAGACGAGCTGCTGTCACCTTTTACAGCTACTATAAAATATGTGAATGCTATTCCAAAGGGAAATTTTATATTATATGATTCAGTTCCGGAAACTGGAGATGAAATAATAGATGAAAGTGCAGAAAGATACCTGGAATATATATTGAAAAAATGAGAAAAAGAAAAATACTTCTGTTTGTCACAGTAAAAATTAGACAACAGAAGTATTTTTATATATCTAGATTTATTTTTTCCTTAAATTGTTAAAAAGATGCCTTAGCCTGCTTGCTACCATCTTAATTCCAACTTTGTTTTCCTTTCCCCTAGGAATAACTACGTCTGCGTATCTTTTTGAAGGTTCAACAAATTCCAGATGCATAGGCTTGACGGTATTAATATACTGGTTTTTAATGCTTTCAAAACTTCTTGCCCTTTCCTTCATATCCCTTTCCATTCTTCTCAGAAGTCTTTCATCATCATCAGTGTCCACAAAAATCTTAGCGTCAAAGAGATTTCTTATTTTAGGCATAGCAAGAATAAGAATTCCTTCAACGATAATCAGGTTAGCTGGTTCAATATGTACCGTTTCATTTATTCTATTATGTGTCTGAAAATCATAGATGGGTTTTTCGATAGATTTTCCTTCCTTTAGGGTGAGAATATGTTTCTCAAGGAGGTCGAAATCTATTGAATCAGGGTGGTCATAATTCAGTAAGACTCTTTCCTCGTAAGTAAGATGGTCATTTTTTTTATAATATGAATCCTGTTCCAGTAAAATTGAGTTAATGTCAGTTTTTTTCAATTCTTCAAGGATGGCCTTTGTAACACTGGTCTTTCCTGAACCTGTCCCTCCGGCAATTCCTACAATTATAGTCTGATAGTCCATTAAAAGTTCCTCCTGCATTAATTTATTCACTAAAAGTATATAATACAAAACATAAATTTTCAAGAATATTTTTATATAAAAAAACGTACTAAGAAAATTCAAATAAACGGGTGGTATATATTATTATAAGAATAAATTATTGATTTATGGAAATATTAAATAATGAAAGGAAGTAAAGGTTTGGAAAGAGAAAAGGAATTGAAAGGAAAAATACAGAAAATTAGAGAAATAATGGAGAAAAAGAATGCTCTCCAACATGCAGAAATGATACTTAACTGGGATCTTGAAACAGAAGCTCCAGCCTTATCAGTTGAAAGGATTTCAAAGACACTGGGATACCTGTCTGGAGAGATTTATTCCCTAGTTATAAATGAAGAATTTAAGGAGCTTGTTTATAGCATTGATGTTTCACAGCTTGATAATGTAAACAGGAAGATAGTGGAGGAGATAAGGAAGGAATTTTTTGATAAGATGGAAAAAATTCCAAAGGAAGAATATAAAAAATATTCAGAATTGAGGATATTATCTGTAAAGAAATGGGAGGAAGCGAAAAATAAGAATGATTACAGCTTATTTAAGGATTATTTGAGTGAAGTAATAGAATTTCAGAAAAAATTCATAAAATATAGGGGCTATACAGGTCATCCTTATAATACACTGCTGGATGACTATGAAGAAGGAATGACAGTAGAATCAGCAGATAAGTTCTTTGAAAAGGTAAGGACAGATCTGTCTCCGTTTATAAAAAAGGTTATACATAAGGAAAAGCTGAAAAATCATATGGAAAAAGAAGAAATATTCAGAAAGATGGTATTTGAAAAGGAAAAACAGAAGGAATTGTCGAAATATCTGCTTGAAGTATTGAAATTTGATATGAAGAAAGGTATTCTGAAGGAAAGTGAACATCCATTTACAACAAATGTAAACAATAAAGATGTCAGACTTACTACACATTACTATGAAGACAATCTTTTAAGCGGAGTTTATTCTACGATTCATGAAGCAGGACATGGTTTATATGAGCAGAATATTGATGACGAAATAACAGATACTATATTAGGGGAAGGTACTTCCATGGGGATACATGAGTCTCAGTCGAGAATATATGAAAATATGTTTGGAAGAAGCAGAGGATTTCTGGAATTCCTTTATACTGAAATAGACAAGCTGTTTGGAATTTCAGGAAAAGGTATTACAGAAGAAGATCTGTACAGGTTAGTAAATAAGGTTGAAAATTCCTTCATAAGAACAGAATCTGATGAACTTACATATTCTATACATATATTAATAAGATATGAGCTGGAGAAGGAAATTTTTGAAAATCTGGATGAAAAGACGGATGTAGATGCCCTTGTTGAAAAATGGAATGACAAGTATGAAGAATATCTGGGGATAAGACCTGGTAACTTCAGGGAAGGGATACTTCAGGATGTTCACTGGTCATCAGGGCTATTTGGATATTTTCCGTCATATGCCCTCGGAAGTGCATATGCAGCACAGATATATAATGTGATAAATAAGAAAATTAATGTAAATGACGAATTAAGAAAAGGAGAATTTAAAAATATAAATGAGGTATTAAGAAATGAAATTCATAAATATGGAAAATTGAAATCTCCATCTGAATTAATAGAAGATATGACAGGAGAGATTTTTAATCCTGAATACTATATTAAATACCTTATTGGGAAATTTTCAGATGTATATAATCTAGAATAATTGTAAATGAAAGGAGATATGGCTGAGATGATTAACACACAGAAAGAAATGAGGGAGATACAGAAAAAATTTGAAGATATGGAAGTTAAAAGTTTTGCAAGGGAAGTAATAGAATTTATAGATGACAGCCCAAGTACTTACCATGTAGCTAAAAACTGTTCTATAATCCTTGAAGAAAATGGTTTTGAAAGGCTGAAACCGCAGGATAGGTGGGTTCTGAAAAAGGGAGGAAAATATTTTTTAAAGAGATCTAATTCAAACGTGATAGCTTTTACGCTTGGAACGGATATAAACTTAAAGAAGGGATTTAAGATATTCGGCTCCCATACAGATTCTCCTGGATTCAGAATAAAGCCCAATCCTGAAATGGTAACAGAAAATATTATACGGTTAAATACGGAAGTATATGGAGGTCCTATTTTAAGTACATGGTTTGACAGACCTCTTTCCATTGCAGGAAGGCTTGTTGTAAGAAGTGATAATATATTTCTTCCAAAGACAGTTGTCGTAAAGATAGATGAACCTATAATGACTATTCCTAACCTTGCCATACATCAGAACAGGGAAGTAAATAATGGAGTAAAGATAGATAGGCAGAATAATACATTACCAGTAATAGGACTTATAAATGATAGGTTAGGTAAAAATGACTATATGCTGAACCTGATTCTGGAGAAGACGGGAATAAAGAAGGAAAATGTGCTGGATTTTGATCTGTATGTATATTCTGTTGAAAAGGGAGTTCTGCTTGGAGGGGATGAGGAGTTTATCTCAGCTCCTAAAATAGACAATCTTGTGTCTGTCTATGCAGGGCTTTTAGGTCTTATTGAAGCAGAAGACATCCATGACCAGATAAATGTATTTATAGGGTTTGATAATGAAGAAATAGGAAGTTCTACTAAACAGGGGGCAGATTCCAATTATCTGATAAATACTCTGGAAAGGATAGTGTATTCATTAGGATTTGACAGGAATGATTTCCTGCAGATGCTTCACTCTTCATTTATGCTTTCAGCAGACGGTGCACATGCAGCCCATCCGGCATATATGGGAAAGACGGATCCTACAAACAGAGGAAGAATAAATGAAGGTATTTCCATAAAGATAAGTGCTAATCAGAAATATACTTCAGACGGGTTTTCAATTGCAGTACTAAAGCAGATAATAGAAGGGACAGATATAAAGATACAGCCCTTTGTAAATGAATCAAATGAAGCAGGAGGTACGACTATAGGACCGATTTCTTCCACCCATCTGGATATAGATGCTATAGATCTGGGAGTTCCTATGCTTGCGATGCATTCAGTAAGGGAACTGTGTGGAATATATGATGTCTTTTATCTGAAGGAACTTGCAAAGGAATTTTTCAATAAGAATTAAGATAGGCGTATGTAAAATAAATGCACTTTTTGAAAGATTAGAAATTAAAAATGGAGAAAAATAAGAAATTGTACATAATTAAATAAAATATTATGTTCTTATGTGGCAATTTTATCTATAAAATGATAAAATATATAGAGTTATACAGGGATTGTCTGAGAATGCTTTAAAGCAGTTCTTCTGTTTTTGACAATCCCAGTTTATATATAAGAGAGAAAGGCAGAAAATGAAAATATATTTGGAATTATTCTGGATTTTTTTTAAGATAGGGGCTTTTACACTTGGGGGAGGATATGCAATGGTTCCTCTAATCCAGAATGAAATTGTAGAAAAGAAAAAGTGGATAGAAAAAGAAGACTTTGTAGATATGCTTGCACTGGCACAGTCATCCCCAGGAGCATTAGCAGTAAACACTGCTGTTTTTACAGGTTACAAGGTAAAGGGGATTTCTGGAGCACTTATAACGTCTTCGGCAGGTCTGCTTCCTTCTATAGTCGTAATATGGATACTGGCAGCATTCTTTACAAATTTCCAGAACAATGTTTATGTAGTAAAGGCATTTAAGGCAATAAGACCAATGGTGACAGCCTTGATTGCAGTAAGTGTCTACACTATAGGGAAACAGGCTAAGATAAATAAGGTGACAATATGGCTGGTTATACTGGTAGCCGGTATGGTAGCATATCTTAAA
Organism: Leptotrichia sp.; assembly: GCA_041854625.1. Classification (GTDB taxonomy): domain Bacteria; phylum Fusobacteriota; class Fusobacteriia; order Fusobacteriales; family Leptotrichiaceae; genus Leptotrichia_A. The sequence goes on from JBHACQ010000074.1 coordinate 28,983, forward strand.
TTTCCTCCAATTGCTATAATTATAGCAGGAATAATTGCAGGAAATCTGTATATGAGTCTGAAGGGAGGAAAGGAATGACAGGTTTGCTTATAAAACTGGGGACATTATTTATAACTTTTTTTAAGATAGGATTATTCAGCTTTGGAGGAGGATATGCAATACTTCCACTTATAAAGAAGGAAGTGGTTGATATACATGGGTGGATAACTATGTCCCAGTTTACGGATATGGTTGCTGTCTCTCAGGTAACGCCAGGACCTATATCAGTAAATACTGCTACATATGTAGGATATGTAGTGACGGGGAATGGATTAGGTGCAGTGATAGCGACTCTAGGTCTGGCAACTCCCTCTATAATAATAATGCTGGTTTTCAGCAGATTTTTTCTGAAATTCAGAAATAACAGATATATAGACAATTCTTTCAAAGGATTGAGGATAGTGGTTGTAGGGTTAATACTTGCTGCAACTGTTCAGCTGATGGATAAAAGTAATTTCATTGACTGGAAAAGTTTCGCCATTTTTATAGTTTCGGTAGCAGCGATGCTGAAATGGAAACTGAATCCGATATTAATAACAGTAATAGCAGCAATAACAGGAATACTAGTATACTGAAAATATCAGGACTAAGATAATAGACAGGGAATCCTTTAGAAAACTTTTCAAAATAATAATGAAGAAAATAAAATAAAGTGGTATAAAAAAAAGGAAAAATATGCTATAATTATAATAAGATAAGTTTGTTTCATTACAAACTTATTTTTAAGTACTAAAATTATTAAAATATAGTTGGGAGTTGAAAGGAGACGGAATTGAAAAATAATCTGGAAATAAAAAATATAGGGAAAACATTTGATAAAGAAGAAATTTTGAAGAATATAAACCTTGAAATAAAAAAAGGAGAGTTCTTTTCTCTTTTAGGGCCGTCAGGCTGTGGAAAGACGACATTACTTAGGATGATAGCTGGTTTTATACGTCCTGACAGGGGGTCAATTTCCATAAATGGTGAAATTATAGATCATCTGAATCCTAATGAAAGAAATGTAAATACTGTTTTTCAAAATTATGCCCTGTTTCCGAATATGACTGTATTTGAAAATGTTGCATTTCCTTTAAGAATAAAAAAATATGCTAAAGATGAGATAGAAAAAGAAGTTATTAAATATCTGGAGCTGGTGGGACTGAAGGAACATAAGGATAAAAAACCTTCCAGTCTTTCAGGAGGACAGAAGCAGAGAGTTGCCATAGCAAGAGCCTTAATCAGTAAACCGGATGTTCTTCTGCTGGATGAACCTCTTTCGGCACTTGATGCTAAGCTGAGGCAGAAACTTCTTATAGAGCTTGATACAATCCATGATGAAGTCGGGATAACATTTATATTTGTAACTCATGACCAGGAAGAGGCATTAAGTGTATCTGACAGGATAGCTGTCATGAATAAGGGGGAAGTACTTCAGGTAGGTACTCCGAATGAAATTTATGAAATGCCTGCAAATGGATTTGTAGCTGATTTTATAGGAGAAACTAACTTCATAGAAGGTAGAGTTACGGAAGTCTTTGATAAATATGGATATGCAGAAAGTGAAGAACTGGGAAGATTTAAAATAGAACTGGATAAGCCTGTAAGAGTGGGAGATAATGTCAAGCTTACACTTAGACCTGAAAAAATAAAGGTAGATACCGAACCTAGGCATGAAGGGAATGATGACTATAAGCTGATAAAAGGTACTGTAGATGAAGTTATTTATACAGGCTTTCAAAGTAAGCTGTTTATAAAGATAGATGGGACAAAGAGAATTATAAATGCTTATGACCAGCATAGGAAGTTCCTGACTGAAGAAGAGCTGTTTGAATGGAAGGAAAAAGTTTATTTCTACTGGCATTATGAAGATGCATATCTGGTGGAGGTGAACTAGTCTATGGAAAAGATATCTAGAAAGTTAAAGATAGTAGAGAAGAAGGACAGCTTGAAGTGGATTTACTATTCTCCGATTGTATTCTGGATGACTTTGTTTTTTGGAATACCTACACTGATAATAGTAGTCTACAGTTTTCTAAAGAAGGGTGCTTATGGAGGAATAGCTACTCCTGTGAAATATACTACAGCTGCATACAGGCTGCTGTTTACATCAGGGGATATATTGAAAATATCCTTTAAGACATTAAATATATCTGTCTGGATAACATTAATAACATTGATACTGGCTCTTCCGACAGCTTACTATATTTCCCGTTCAAAGTATAAGAATTTATGGCTGCTTCTAATAGTAATCCCCTTCTGGACTAATTTTCTTGTGAGGGTGTTTTCATTTATAGCTATTTTAGGGAATAATGGTCTAGTAAATCAGTTTCTAATGAAGGTTCTAGGATTTAAAGAACCCCTTAGCCTGTTATATAACAGAAATGCAGTAATAATAATAAGTGTATATGTATTTCTGCCGTATGCAATACTGCCTCTGTATTCAGCTGTTGAGAAATTTGATTTTTCTCTTCTCGATGCAGCAAGTGATTTAGGTGCAAATAAGTTCCAGGCATTGACAAGGGTATTCCTGCCTGGAATAAAGTCCGGAATTATTACGGCGACGATATTTACACTAGTACCTGCTATAGGATCTTATGCAGTTCCTGATCTGGTAGGAGGAACAGATGGAATAATGTTGGGGAATATAATAGCAAGCAGGATGTTTCAGCTGAGGGACTGGCCTACAGCATCAGCAATATCTACAGTCTTTATAGTCATAACTACTTTTGGTGTATGGCTTTCCATGAAGATGGGAAAGGAGGCAGAATAAATGAATGAAAAAAGACGGATTTCCCTAATGTTTTTTATACTCGTTATGATATTTTTCTATTTGCCAATAGTAATGCTCATAACACTGTCATTTAACAGTTCAAAAAATTTTACATGGACTGGATTTTCTTTGAAATGGTATGTAGAGCTGTTCAATAATTCCCATGACCTATGGGAAGCTTTTGGGAGAAGTATTATAATTGGAGTGCTTTCATCTGTATTTTCAGTATTTGTAGCTACTTTTGGAGCAATAGGTGTAAAATGGTATAATTCAAAGATGAAGAACTATGTCAAGTTCCTGAATTACATTCCACTTGTACTGCCTGATCTGATAATGGGGGTAGCACTTCTTATCTTCTTTAATATACAGATAGGATTCTATAAAGGAATAGAGCTTGGGATGACAACGGTGTTTATAGCACATACAGCTTTCAATATTCCCTTTTCCCTTTTTATAATAATGGCGAGGCTTGATGAATTTGACTATTCAATTGTTGAAGCTTCCAGGGATTTAGGAGCAAATGAATTCCAGACTTTGACAAAGGTAATTATCCCGGCTATGATGCCAGGAATAGTGTCTGCTTTCCTGATGGCAATGACACTTTCAATGGATGATTTTGTTATTACAAGTTTTGTTACAGGGACAAAGTCAAGTACCCTTCCAGTACAGATTTACTCTATGATTAAATTTGGAGTTTCCCCTGTAATTAATGCTCTTTCAACGATACTGATAATAGGAACTGTAATATTGTCTCTTTCAAGCCGTAAATTACAGAAATATATGTTAAGCTAGAAAATAAAATATAAAATTTAATGAGCATAAAAATAAAAAGTATGATATAATATATATATACATCAAATTAATTTTGTTAATGATAAATTATTAAGTGAATTTAGTGGATAATATCAGGATAAAATAATTTAAATTGGTAAATAAAGAAAGAAGGTAAAAAAGATAATGTTAAAATTTGAAGAACTCGGATTGAGTACAGAGATACTTGATGCGTTGGAAAAAAAAGGATTTGAAGAACCAAGTGAGATACAGGAAATGGTTATTCCGGAATTACTGAAGGAAAGGACTCACCTTATAGGACAGGCACAGACTGGAACGGGAAAAACAGCAGCATTTGGGATACCTATATTGGAAACAATAGAGGCAGATAAGACTGTGAAGGCGCTGGTACTGACTCCTACAAGGGAACTTGCAAATCAGGTTTCAGATGAAATTTATTCATTGAAGGGAAAGAAGGACATAAAAGTCCTGGCTGTCTATGGTGGAGCTGCTATAGAAAATCAGATAAAAAAACTGAAATCAGGGGTGGATATAGTTGTAGGAACTCCTGGAAGAGTAATGGACCTGATGAAGAAGAAGATATTGAAGGTCGATAATCTGGACTATTTCGTCCTAGATGAAGCTGATGAGATGCTTAATATGGGGTTCATTGAGGATATAGAAGCAATATTGGAAAAAACTAATGAAGAAAAGAAGATGCTCTTCTTTTCTGCAACAATGCCTAAGGAAATAATGAATATAGCTAAGAAGTTTATGGATGACTATAAAATGCTGAAGGTAGAGAAAAAGGAGCTGACGACAAACCTGACTGAACAGATTTATTATGAAGTTAAGCAGGAGGATAAGTTTGAAGCATTATGTAGGGTACTGGACTATGAACAGAATTTTTATGGAATTGTTTTCTGCCGTACAAAATCAGAAGTAGATGAGGTAACAAATAAACTGAAGGCAAGAAACTATGATGCAGAATGCATTCATGGAGATATAACGCAGGCACTGAGGCAAAAGGCACTGGATCTTTTCAAGAAAAAGGTTCTGACAGTGCTGGTAGCGACAGATGTAGCTGCAAGGGGAATAGATGTAAGTAACCTGACACATGTCATAAATTATGCCATACCTCAGGAAGCTGAATCATACGTACATAGGATAGGAAGGACTGGAAGGGCAGGTCAGAAGGGAATCGCTATTACATTTGTCACTCCAAGGGAAGCAAGTAAGCTGGCTCAGATAAAGAGAGTAACAAAAACAGAAATAAAGAGGGAAGCGATACCTAATATAGCAGAAATAATAGAGGCCAAGAAGGAAGCTCTTATTGCCTATATTGATGAAATTATTAAAGAAGAAGATTTTGTAAGTTATGAGGAACTTGCAGAAAAGCTGATGGAGGACAGGGATCCTAAACATGTAATTTCATCAATCTTGAGGCATGTATATGAAGATGAATTCCTTCCTGAAAGCTATGGTGAAATAGAAGATGTCAAAGTAAAAATAAATGACAAGACAAGACTGTTTATAGCTCTGGGAAGTAAAGATGGCTATAATCCTGGAAAACTTCTGGATCTGCTTAATAAGAAAGCTAAGACACCAGGAAGAAAAGTAAAGGATATAAAAATAATGGACAAGTATTCATTTATAACAGTACCTTTACAGGAAGCAGAATTTATAATGAGAGCCTTAAATTCTAAGAAAGATTCTAAACCTTTAGTTGAAAAGGCTACAGGAACGCCATCTGGTGGAGGTTCTGGAGAGAAGAAAAAATCCAGAAGTAAGAAGTCCGAGGGAAGTTCAGGAAAAAAGAAAAAATCTGAAGAGAAAAAGTCTTCTTCCAAAACTAAGGAAAAGAAATCAAAAGAAAAATCTAAAAAAACAGAAACTAAAAAGAAGAAGAAAAAAGAAAAATAGAAATGATGAAAGCTGTCTTAAAGGGAATTTTCCTTTTATGGCAGCTTATTTTTTTGAAATTTTAATAATATTTTATAAAATGTTATTTCTTAAAATAATTGACAAAAAATAGAAAAAATGCTAAACTCATCTTATATATGTAGTGTATATGGATTGTTACTGTTAAAACAGGCAAAACCTTGATTAATAAATATGAATATTTTTGTCGTATTTACTAATCAGGGTTTTTTCTATAATATTGTAAAACATAAGATATGAGTCTATTTATAGTAGAGTGTTAATTTAGGAGTAAAAAATGCAAATAAAAAAAATTTTTAATAATAATGTTGTCTTATCTGAAATTAATAATGAAGAAGTCGTTGTAATGGGAAAAGGCATAGCATTTGGGAAAAGAAATGGAAATTTTTTGGAAAAGGAAAAAATTGAAAAAGTCTTTCAGCTACAGGATTCTAATAATACTGAACGGTTTAAGGAACTTTTAAAAGATGTCCCTATGGATTTAGTTTCGCTTTCCAGCAATATAATTGAATATGCTAAAAATATTTTAGATACTGATTTTAATGAGTATATTTATATAACCTTAACGGATCACCTGAACTTTGCAATAAATAGGGCAAAAGAAAATATTAGCTATGTAAATGCTCTTAAATGGGATATAAAAAAGTATTATCCGAAAGAATATGGAGTAGGAATGAAAGCATTAAATTTAATAAAAGAGGAACTGGATGTGAATTTTACTGAAGATGAGGCTGTAAATATTGCGTTACATTTTATAAATGCCAGTGATAAAATTCAACTGAATGAAACAATACAGGTTATTAAAATGACGGAAGACATTTTGAATATTATAAAATATTCATATAATCAGTCACTTGATGAAGAAACATTAAGTTATGAAAGATTTATGACACATTTAAAGTTTTTTTTTCAGAGGCTTATGAAAAATGTTCAGGTGGTTGGAGAAGACGATTTTATTTTTAACGAAGTAAAAAATAAGTACAGTAAGGCATATGAATGTACAAAAAGAGTTGAAAAATATTTGCTGGAAAACTTTAAGAG
>JBHACQ010000075.1:0-2515 GCA_041854625.1 Leptotrichia sp.
AAACCTTTTATTATTCCATCTTTTTTATTTAGATACATAAGATTCAGTAATTCCTCAGAATTGTCCCTCAGTAAAGACAACTGTCTCTTATCTATCAGACTTCCCTTTTTAAATATCGGATATTTATTTTCAAACATATCTACAAACCTCAACCTTATTTTTTTAGTCTGCTAAGGGTGTAAAAAACATCACCCTTAGCATATTACAGTTACTTCACCTATGCTTCCTGAGACGCATATCCCCCTTCAATTGCCACTTCCTTTACCTTTTCCTTCTTCTGTTTGATTTTTAATGAAAAGGTTCCTGTCCCTGCCTGATTACCATATTCTTCAATATAGTCTACGACAAATACATTAGTCATACTTATTTTTCTGACCATCTGACCTGCTGATATTATTTCCAGTGTTGCCTGCCTATAGGCATCTCCTGATTCTGATGGCACTAATGACCATTGTGCCACCTTCCTTGTGTCGTCTTCAGTATCTCCGCTTGCTGCTGCCAGGATTTTTCCCTTAATTTCCAGAATCACTCCCAGGTCTGTTGCTCTTGCATTACTGTCATCTGGAGTTTCAGAAATGTATCTTACATCTACGATACTCTCCTTATCAAGCAAAATCTCCTCATTCTGTCCTTTTACGTTTAATCTGAATCCCATAATTCCCTCCTAAATATTTATATAAATTTTGTTACTAACTAACTGAACATTAAATTCCATGTGTCTTTTCATTGTGACTTTCCATTTTTATAAAAAAGTGTCTTATTTATTTATTTCAACCTGCAAATTCTTGACATTTCCTGAAAAAGTTATATTTAACTGACATATTCCATTTTCTTCATCAATGGTGTGAGAAATGTCATCCCCCTTCTGTACGATCCCATTTATAAATTTACTGTCCCTGAGCCATAATGATTTCTGACTTTCAGGATGTGTGCTGAAAAAGAAGTCCAGCTTATCCTCCTTAAAATCTGTTGTAGTAAACCTCAGTATCCTTTCTATAAATGTCGTTGTCAATGTCTTATACAGCGGCTCAAATGTTCCGTCACTGTTCTTAGACAATGTTCTTGACTTGTACACTATAATATTTTTTATTTTTTCCTTTCTTATATGTGCATTGTCTGATGAAAAGATAAATCCATATCCGAAATGATTTATCCTGTCCTTTATCGTATTAGTAAATCCTGAGATTTCCTTTGACATAGTTGTTTTTACCTTATATGAATTATCTTCCGATTCTATGTCAAACCTCACTCCTGGATACAATGGCGAAGTTATATTAAACCTTTCCTTCAGATAATTCGGGCACTGATATGCAGCCGTTATACCTGCCGCCACATAAGAAGCATCTACATACACACCTTCTATCCAGAATTTCATCAGATCCTCATTTTCTTCAGATAGCCTTACTCCTGATTCTTCCTCATATTTCATTTTATAGTCCAGTATAACTCCTGATTTATCTTTAGGTATTACTGTAAAATTTGGAATAGCAGGTATCAGATATTCAGAATAGCTATGATTTTCAAGAGTTTCAGTCCTTTCCATATACTTATCTACTCCCTTTGTGGCAAGATCATCAAATGAAGTTTCTGAATTTCCTTCAAAATTGAAAAATACCTGTATTTTATATTCTGAAAGAACCGTCATTAAATTTGTCAATGTTTCCAATGTATTCTTTTCATTCTTTTCCTCATTCTTGGTTCCCTTGAATCTTTCCCTTATCTTTTTTTCTCCCTTTCTTGTATCAAGATCCATATTCGGATATATCCCAAACCATATCGTATTATCAAAATCATTCTTTGAATTTACAGTATTTAAGAAAGCACGCAGCCTTTCCTTGTTTCCTCCTTTTATCATCATTTCACTCTTTATATTTGCTACCAGAAGTGAAGGCTTCATGTATGGAAGCTTTGGATTATACTGTTCAAAGAACATTTTTACACCTAGCAGTTTTTCTATCAGGGGTTTTGCTATCTTTATAAAATCCTCCTGTGCCGCCCTATAAAATTCAAGATAGCTGTTATAATTTTCCACTTCCTGTTCAGGTTCTATTTCCACTATTCCCTTAGAAAGTGGCACGAAAGTTCTTACTACAAGATCCTTTATATACTGGTTCGGTTCCTCAGTGACATTTTCATAGTCTGACTGAAATGCCTCAACAAGTGCCGACGTATTCCTTTCTTCAATAAGAGCCGGCATTCCTGCATCTTCATTCCTGTATTCAAGAACTTCCAGCTCCCCCTTATCTCCTACTTTAAGCATCCCCAGTTTTATCTGTTCAGACTTCAGGCTATTATCATTATTTCCAAGCAGAAGTCTCATTTTAATATCCTCTATTGCTAAAGGAAGCATTCCCAGTACATTATTATAATTCTGTGATGCTTCTTCAAACTTCTCATTTAGCTTATCCCCAAATTCCAGCTTCTTCGGATGCCCTTCATCCAGTTCTTCAAACTTACTGTAAATGTAGGCTATCTCTTTTCTTGTCTGCTTAATATCCTCTATTATCTTCTTTGG
>JBHACQ010000076.1:0-10395 GCA_041854625.1 Leptotrichia sp.
AAGTGAAAAATCCAAATATCAAGGTTGAATATCAGAAAATAGATTTTACAGACGGTCCGGCTAAAATAGAAACAGCTATTCAGGCAAAATCAAATCCGGATGTAATCATTGATGCCCCAGGAAGGATAATAGCATGGGCAAAGAATGGAGTTCTGGCACCATTTGAAGGACTGGATACTTCAAAGTACTCAAAGGAAATAATAGGAGCAAGCAGCTTTGAAAATAAAGTGTATATGTATCCTTTAGGAACAGCCCCTTTTGTAATGGCGGTAAACAAAAAGCTTACAGACAAGCTTGGAATTACAGACTTGCTGCCTCTGAATAAACCTGGAAGAAACTGGACTGTAGCAGAGTTTGAGAAGTTTCTGAAGGCGGCTAAAGCAAAGGATTCGTCTATAGATCCTGTATTGTTCTATACAAAAAGTCAGGCAGGAGATCAGGGACCAAGAGCATTTGTTTCAAATCTTTATAATTCATGGATTACTGATGCAGGCGTTACAAAATATACTATCAATGACGAAAACGGTGTAAAGTCTCTGACATGGATTAAAAAAGCCTATGATGAAGGGTTGCTTGGAAAAGGTGTTTCTGCAGAAGCAAAAGATGCACTTGAAGCATTCAGGACACAGAAAGTTCTTGTTACAATTCTCTATTCGCCAGGATTAAAGGGACAGGATAAGGAAGCTATTGAAAAAGGTCTTCTGGAACCGGTATTCCTACCTTTCCCAAATGAATCAGGACAGGCTAAATTTGAATTCCTGTTAGCAGGAGCGGCAGTATTTGATAACGGAGATCCTGCAAAAGTAGCAGCTGCACAGAAATTTGTAGACTTTGTAGCTAATGATCCGGAATGGGGAGAAAGATCCCTGAAAGCGACAAGTAATTTTTCTCCTACAGGAAAGACAGGGCTATACAATGATCCAGAAGTAAAATATCTGGAATCACTGGTAAGCTTCTATGGACCTTACTATAATACAATTGACGGATTCCCTCAGATGAGACCTCTATGGTTTAATATGATTCAGTCTGTATTAAATGGACAGGTTTCTCCTAAGGAAGGACTTGATAAATTTGCTGAAAATGCAAATAAGACTATATCAGATGCAAAATAGATAATATTCTTACATAAAGGATTTAGGGAGGTTGTCTCAAAAACAGAAAAATAGCCCTCATTTGAGACAGCCTCTTTTCAAAGATTGAAGGGAGAATAAAATTATGGAAAAATATAAATGGAATTGGAAAAAAGTAGATTACAGTGCATATTTATTTATTCTTCCTGTAATGGTATTTTTTTCAAGTTTTGTTTTATATCCAATGCTGAAGGGAATTCATTTGTCCCTTTATAGATTTAGAGGAAGGAATGTATCTTTTGTAGGATTTAAGCACTATATGGACCTGTTTAAAAATGATATTTTTATGAAATCTGCATGGAACACTGTATTCATTACATTTGTAGCATTACCGGCAGTTGTACTTTTTTCCATATTTACAGCTTATGTAATATATGAAAAGAGCCCGGCTGTAAGATCATTCTTCAGAGGAGTTTTCTATATTCCCGCCATATCTTCAGTTGTTTCAATTACGGTAGTATGGAACTGGATATATCATCCTAAATTTGGGATATTAAACTATGTATTCCAGAAGATTCATCTGATATCGGAACCTGTTGACTGGCTTGGGAATCCTAAAACGGCAATTTTTGCCATCATAGCGATACTGATAACTACGAGTGTAGGGCAGCCTATAATATTATATGTAGCTGCACTGGGGAATGTACCTAAGGATCTGATGGAAGCTGCAAGGATAGACGGGGCGGGGGAATGGCAGACCTTCAGAAATGTGACATGGCCCCTTATAATGCCGACGACATTATATATAGTGGTGGTGACGACAATAAACAGTTTTCAGATTTTTGCCCTGATACAGCTCCTGACTCATGGAGGTCCTAACTACACCACTTCAACAGTAATGTATCTTGTCTATCAGACAGCTATAACAGAAGGACGGTTCGGAGTATCTTCTGCAATGGGAATAATACTTGCAGTTATAATAGGAATAATTTCTATATTACAGTTTAAATTCCTATCAAAGGAAATAGATTAGGAGGGAAGATGAAAGAGAAGAAAACAGGGAAGGTTTCAATATTTTCAATTGTATCAATGACAGTTTTAATAATGTTTACAATATTTTTTATTTTTCCTTTTTACTGGATTGCGACGGGAGCATTTAAAATACAGGAAGTGGCAATAAGCATACCACCTGAATGGTTTCCTATAAAACCTACACTGGAAAACTTTGACAGGCTCCTGATTCCTCTTACGGCAAGGTGGTTCTTTAATTCAGTATTAGTATCAGCTATGACAACAGTTGCAGTATGTACAACAGCATCACTGGCAGGATATGCACTTGCAAAGAAACAGTTTCCAGGAGCAAAGGTAATTTTTGTAGTATTTGTTGCAGCAATGGCTCTTCCTAAGCAGGTAATACTGATTCCTCTGCTGAAATTTATTACGGAACTGGGATGGATAGATTCTTACAAGGCTTTAATATTGCCTGCTGTAGGATGGCCGTTTGGAGTATTTCTCATGAAACAGTTCTCACATTCGGTTCCTAATGAGCTGCTGGAATCAGCAAGGATAGACGGTTGTGGAGAGCTGAGGACATTTTCCAGTATAGTTCTGCCGATTATAAAACCGGGAATTGGAGCATTGGCCATATTTACGTTCATATCCAGCTGGAATGACTATTTTTCACAGCTGATATTTACAAACAGTGAAGCAATGAAGACACTTCCGTTGGGGGTGGCAGCAATGGCACAGAGTGCGGAATTTTCTCTTAATTATGGACTTCTCATGGCTGGAGCTTTGATAGCGTCCCTGCCAATGATAATAGTATTTCTGATGTTCCAGAACTACTTTACTCAAGGAGTTACAATGGGGGCAGTGAAAGGATAAGTATATGCTGGAAAATTTTGGAATTATGATAATAGGATGGTTCTATTATGGGATATTGTTTATGGGAGGTTCAGTTATAGCTACATCCCTTCTGAACAGAGTATTTGACAGGCTCTATATTCCGCCACTTATAGTGAACGGTGTAAGTGCTGTCCTGCTTATTATAGGATTTAAGCTTGGATTTAAGAATATGGGACATGCAATGTACTTTAACTATCTTCCGGCAGTAGCTGCAAGTGCCGTCTTTAACTTTATAGTCTTTGTAAGCAGAAAAATTAGAAAAGACGGGATGTGATATAATGTACTATATTTGTATAGACATAGGGGGGACATCAATAAAATATGGAGTTTTAAATGAAGAAGGCGAGATATTTATAAGTGGAACAACCGCAACTAAAATCACTGAAAGTGAAAATTATATATTGACAGATGTAAAAAAACTTATCAGGGATATCCTCGAACAGTATACTAACTACAGTATATCCGGAATATGTGTATCTACTGCAGGAGTAGTGGATACAGAAAGAGGGGATGTCATTTATTCGGGACCTACAATACCAGGATATACCGGGACAAAGATAAAGAAGGAACTGGAAAATGCTTTCCGTCTTCCCTGTGAAGTGGAAAATGATGTAAACTGTGCAGGATTAGGGGAATACTGGCTTGGAGCAGGCAGAGGAAGAAAGTCTATGGTATGTATTACGGTAGGAACAGGAGTAGGAGGCTCAATCATATTAGACGGAAAGCTCCTAAGAGGAACAGGGTATACTGCCGGAGAAATAGGATATATGGATGTAAACGGAGATTATATACAGAATATTGCTTCCACTAAATATCTAATAAAAAGAGTTGAAACTGAAAAGGAGAAGGCAGAGGGCATACGGAAATCTATTACAGGTTTTGATATTTTTGAACTGGCAAAGAAAGGGGACAGGATATGTATTGAGGCTATTGAAGAAATACTTGAAAATCTGGCAGTTGGAATAAGGAACATAATATATATACTGAATCCTGAAATTATAGTAATAGGAGGAGGTATAACAGCTCAGAAGGATTATATGGAGGAAAGGATAATACGGAAAATAAATGGGAAAATGATAAGTGAGAGATTCAGAAAGACAGAAATAAAATTAGCACAGAAGGGGAATCAGGCAGGATTAATAGGAGCATTATATCATTTTCTGGAAAAGAGGGGAAAAATAGGATAGAGCTGAAAGAAGGATGGAATAAGAATTAAAGGATATGTAAAAAAATATATGAAAAGATGTTCAAATAGGTTGAAAAGGTGAGGTAAATGTAATAGAATATATAAAATAAACTTCTGAATAAAGGAGGCCAATTATGAAATATATAAATGTCATAGAGTCCTTTTATCCATCTTTAAGTAAGCAGGAAAAAAAAGTAGCAAATTATATAATGGAGGAAAAAGGAAAGATAAGCTATCAGTCTTTACAGGAAATAGCTAAGAAGATTAATGTTGGAGAAGCTACTATAGTAAGGTTTGTGAAGAAAATCGGTTTCAATGGGTTCCAGGATCTGAAAATAAATATTGCAAAAGAAGATTTCCCTATAATTGAAACAACATATGAAGATTACATAGATAATATACAGGCAAACATAACAAGTACAATATCTAATACAAAGCTTCTTATTGACAGGAAACAGCTTGATAAGGCTATTTCAGCAATAGGGAAAGCTGAAAGGGTTTTCCTGTATGGAGTAGGTTCTTCGGGAATTGCAGTAAAAGAACTGCAGAACAGGCTCCTACGTTTTGGAAAAATTGCAGTAGCCTATACAGATACCCATTTTCAGATAATGAGTGCGGCAGTAATGAATCCAAAAGATGTTGCAATTGCAATTACACTTTCAGGGACTACACCAGATATTACAGATATACTTACGATAGCCAAGAATAATAAAACAAAGATAATAGTCATAACTAATCACATAATGTCACCGGCTGCTCAGCTTGCAAACTATGTTCTGCTTACTGCTGGAAGGGAGACGTTGCTTGATGGAGGCTCATTGACTGCGAAAATGTCCCAGCTTTACATGATAGACATACTGTGTACAGGGTATGCCCTGAAAAATAAGGAGGAGTCATTGAGGATGAAACACCATACAGCTGAAGCAATTGGAAGGAAAAAGAAGAGTTTAAAATAGGATATGAGTATTTGGGAAGACGGAAAGGTATAAAATGAGAAAAAAGGAAATTTTAGAAAAAATTAAAGGAAGACTTATCGTGTCCTGTCAGGCACTACCGGGAGAACCGCTATATATTGAAAATGGAACTATGATGCCTCTGATGGCACGGGCTGCCAAGGAAGCAGGAGCTGTGGCCATAAGGACAAACGGAGTAACAGATGTAAAGGAAATAAAAAAGGAGACGGGACTGCCTGTAATAGGACTTATAAAAAGACAGTATGAGGGCTTTCCGCAGCATATTACAGTAACTATGAAGGAAATAGATGAACTGATGGAAGCAGGGGCAGATATAATTGCACTGGACTGTACTTTGCGTGACAGGGTTGATGGAAAGACGGTAAATCAGTTTGTTAAGGATATAAAAGAAAAATATCCTGATATACTTCTTATGGCAGATATTTCCACTTATGAAGAAGGTGTCAATGCTGAAGAGGCAGGAGTTGATATGGTAGGAACGACTTTGAGCGGATATACTCCATATAGTGAAAAACTTGAAGGACCTGACTACGGACTTGTAAAAAGACTGGCTGAACAGCTGAAGATACCTGTCATAGCTGAAGGAAGGATACATGAACCTTCTCAGGCAGGGGAAATGCTGGAACTGGGAGCATATTCAGTAGTTGTCGGAGGAGCAATAACTAGGCCTCTGGAAATTACCCAGAGATTTATACATGCTATAGAAAATAAAAAATAAAAGGGGAAAAATATGAATAAGAAAGAATTTCTGAAATATAGAGGAATAAGCCCTTTTCCCGGAGATTTTGATAGTTTCTGGGACAATGAGATAAGAAAAGCAGATATACATTTTAATGATGATTTAAATTATGAACTGAAGGAAAGGAATTTCAATATACCTTTTGCCAGATGCTATGACTTATATTTTAACAGCATAGGTAATGCAAGAATATATTCAAAGGTGCTGATTCCGGACAATGTTACAGGGAAGATTCCGTTTCTTCTTATATTCCACGGTTATCATGGTCAAAGTGCCGACTGGAGCAGATATATCGGATATGTTGCTTCAGGAACGGGAGTAGTACTCATGGATGTCAGAGGGCAGGCAGGAAAATCCCAGGATAACAGTATTTTTGAAGGAATAACGGTAAAAGGACATATTATAAGGGGAGTAAGTGAAGGAAGGGAAAAATTATTTTATAAGAATGTCTTTCTAGATGTCTATTTACTTTCAAAAATAGTCGAAGGATTTGACTATACTGACAAAAATAGGATAAGCGTATTTGGAGAATCCCAGGGAGGAGCATTATCTATAGCCTGTGCGGCATTAAATCCGTCCATAAGGAAAAGTTTCGTAGTATATCCCTTTTTAAGTGACTATAAGAAAGTAGTTGAGCTAAAGATAACTACAGAAGCCTATTCAGAATTATACAGGTATTTTAAATATACGGATCCTTTTCATGAAAGGGAGGAAGAAATATTCACTACCCTCTCGTATATTGATGTCAAGAACTTTGCACATAGAGTAAAGGGAGAAGTGATGTTCATAGCAAGCCTTATGGATGACGTATGTCCTCCGGAAACACAGATAGCTGTATATAATAATCTGGAATGTGAAAAGAAGCTGCTCTTAATGCCGGAATATCTTCATGAAGCATTAAATGTAAAAGTTCAGGATAAGATTTTTAATTTTATAACAGGAAGCAAGATAGAATAATTAAAATAAGGAAAGAAGGAGGGATGTCTGTGACCTTGACTAGAAAGAAAGGAAATGGGATAGAAAATCCTGTTACAGGGTATCTGTTCATAATGCCACAGCTTATATTGTTTATAATATTCATCCTGTATCCCATATTTGAAGGATTCAGAATGAGCCTTTACAGAGCTACCTATATAGATGAAATTTTTGTGGGATTTGAGAACTATAAGATCTTGTTTGAGGATCCTGTATTTTTAAAGGCAATGGTGAATACTATATTATTTGTAATAGGGATTGTATTCTTTACAATAATATTTGGACTTTTCGTAGCAACTACAGTATATGATAAGAATCCCAGATATATATCCTTTATAAGGGGGAGCTACTATCTGCCGGTAATGGTGTCGATGGTGGTAATGAGCATGGTATGGAACTTCCTTTTAAATCCTGCTAATGGGCTCATATCATATCTGATGAATAATGTAGGAATAAGAAACCTTAATTTATTAGGAAATGTCAAAACTGTAATGTATACAATAATATTTGTGACATTTGTAGGAAATGTGGGACAGGCGATTATACTGTATATAGCTGCGATGATAGGGATTCCTTCTGATTATTTTGAAGCTGCTGAAATTGACGGTGCTTCCAGATGGCAGAGGATAACGAAAATACTTATCCCACTTGTAAAGCCGACGACATTGTACCTGACTGTTATAAATATAATAGCAGTCTTAAAAATATTTGTGGTAATACAGCTTCTTACAGGCGGAGGTCCGAACAATGCTTCTGTTACAATGATGTACTATCTGTATCAGAATGCTTTCGTTTATAATAACAGGGGAGTTGCGGCAGCAGTAGGAGTTCTGATGTTTATATTTGCAGTGCTTTTATCAATACCTCAGTTTAAGGCATTCGGGAATAAGGAGTAGGTGAAGTGTATGATAAATTTAAAGACAAGAATTAAAAGGATGGGTCTATATGACCTGATTTCAAATATTATAGTTTTCATTCTGGCAATAGGAGCACTTTCTCCACTGTTGTGGCTGGTGACTAATTCAGTAAAAGTATCGGCAGATATATATAAGATGCCTCCAGACTGGATTCCTAAATATATATATATGGGAAACTATACGGAACTGTTTAAGAATCAGCCTGCATTAAGATGGCTGTTTAACAGTTTCTTTGTATCATTTATGACGACTCTGCTAACTGTAATTTTCTCATCCCTTGCAGCTTATGCCTTTGCAAAGCTGAAGTTTAAAGGGAAGAATTTGATTTACTATATTTTTATAGGTTCACTGATGATTCCTAAAGAAACTTTTATAATACCGCTGTTTAAAATAGTGACAACCCTCAACTGGATGGGAACTTACAGGGCATTTATAGTGCCGAACCTGGCAGCATGCTTCGGTGTCTTCCTGTTAAAGGGATTTTTTGAGCAGATACCTGATTCCATAAGGGAATCTGCAAAAATTGAAGGTGCCAGTGAATGGCAGATTTTCTATAAGGTTATGCTGCCTATAGCAAAGCCTGGGATAGGAGCACTGTTCATATTGAACTTTGTTACAGTATGGAATGACTACCTGTGGCAGCTCCTGATGTCCATAAACAAAGAAATAAGCACACTTACAGTAGGAGTTGCGGGGCTGATGCAGGATCTGAATCCTAACTTCGGATTAAAGGTGGCAGGAGCGGCGGTGGCATCCCTTCCGATGATTGTGATATTTATAGTGTTCCAGCAGTATTTTACTAAGGGAATATCTGCAGGAGCGGTAAAAGAGTAGTAAAATATAAATTAAATATTTTGTAAAATAAATGTACTTTTTAAAAGATTAAAAAGTATCAGAAAATTAAATATAAAATAGGAGGAATGACATGCTAAAGAAATTTTGGAAATTATTTGCAGTATTGGCAGCGTTAATGCTTGTAATGAACTGCGGTGGAGAAAAGAAGACTGCTGACGGAGGGAAAGGAGGAAATGAGCCTATAACAATTGACATATGGCTATCTCCTCAATGGAAAGGTGTCTACAGTCCTAAAGAAGAAGGTGCGGATTTTGACAGTTTCCTGAAAAAGGCTGCAGAGGAATTTAAGAAGGAAAATCCTAATGTTACAGTAAATGTACAGGTAATACCTGGAGACCAGAGGGCAGATAAATTAAGTGTGGCAATACAGACGAAGACACTTCCTGACGCATTCTTTGAGTCTACATTTGCGATGACACAGTATGCTCATATGGGTGTGCTTGCTCCGATTGATGATATAGTAGACGAGGAATCTAAGAAGGATATCCCTCAGCCAATATGGGATAATGTAACAATAGGTGGTAAGATATATTTTTATCCTTTTGCCAACAGTCCGGGAACACTGGCATATAATGCAGATCTTTTCAGACAGGCAGGACTGGATAAATATATTAAAGGTGAATATGAAATAGCGACATGGACAATAGAAGAATATGAGGAAATATTGAAGACGCTTAAGGAAAAACTGCCTTCTGATATAGCACCGTTAGGACTGTTTGCCAAAAATAACCAGGCAGATACTTGGAATATAGCTACTATAAGAATGTATGGGACACCTTATTTCGGACCGGACGGAAAGCTTGTGGCAAATGATGAGGCAGGAGTAAAGGCTCTGACTAAGCTCAATGACTGGAGAAAAGCAGGATATACTAATACAGGGGCAGAAAGCCTGTCTTCAAATGACGTATTGGCACTATTCCAGAATCAGAAACTGGCTATAAGCTTTACAAGCAGCGTACTGATGAGTAATATGAAAACTGATATGGAAAGCGGAAAAATCAAGAAATTTGATGTAAGGCTTGCAAATATTCCTGGGGAAAAAGCTCCATTGACATTTACATATATACTGGCAGGAATGGTATTTAATACTGGAAACGAAGCTAAAATGGCAGCAGCGAAGAAATTCGTACAGTTCTTCAGTTCAAATAAGGAACTTATAAAAGCTTCTAAAAACAATGTACCTGTAAGGGAATCTGTAGCAAAGGAAGTTGGAGGGGAACTGCCTTACCTCAAAGCTTATCAGGAAAATGCAAAATATATATTCAATTTTTCAAATAATACACCTGGATATGCAGAACTCAGGACAATACTGTTCCCTGAATTACAGGCAGTATTCACAGATGCAAAAAATCCTAAACAGGCTTTAGATGCTTATGTGGAACAGGGGAATAAGATTATAGAGAGGGAACAGAAGAATTCTTTAGCACTGAAGAAATAAGAATTCAGGAAGGAAATATAAAATATGACTTTTACTAACTTAGAAGACAGACAGAAAAATAGGACGCTTTCAGGGAAAATACAGAAATGTATAGAATTTACTAAAGGAGGTAACCTGGAAGGGTATACTGCCGGAAGTTATGAGATGCCGGGAGAAGGAATCGGTATCAATATAGGGGAATATGAGACAAAAACACCTGATAAAGGTTTGTGGGAAGGACATATAAAATATGTTGACGTTCAGATTATGCTAGAAGGCAGGGAATATATAGCAGTTAATAATGTACGGAATATGAAGGAAAAGAAGAGGGATTTAGAAAATGATTTTATTGAATAT
>JBHACQ010000077.1:0-4039 GCA_041854625.1 Leptotrichia sp.
CTGGAATATCCTCCCTATTATCATTAACTTTAGGATTATTTATAGGATTATTTTGTGTAAGTAATTTCGGAAAAGAATTTAAGAAGATAATTGAAATTATCTCTACAATCCTTAAATCCTTTCCAGAAATAGCTATACTTAGATTTATAATCCCTTTATTAGGACTAGGAGTGTGGCCTTCCATTATTGCACTGACAGTTCATGGAATACTTCCAGTTTTATTTTCAACTATATCTGGTATAGAAAATATAGACAGAACATTGATAAAAACTGCTAAAGGGCTAGGAATGTCACGATTTCAAGTTTTTAATAAAATAATTATCCCTCTTTCTATTCCTGTAGTTCTTTCTGGATTCAGGATAACTGTCATCTCC
Organism: Leptotrichia sp.; assembly: GCA_041854625.1. GTDB lineage: Bacteria > Fusobacteriota > Fusobacteriia > Fusobacteriales > Leptotrichiaceae > Leptotrichia_A. The sequence goes on from JBHACQ010000077.1 coordinate 375, forward strand.
TGCATAGGTGGAGCAACTATAGCCAGCAGTACCGGTGCAGAGGGATTGGGTCTTCTATTAAAAGCAGGGCAGGAGACATACAACATCGTATTAATCTTTGAATGTGCTACAGTAATACTCTTTCTATCCCTTATATCAGATTTCACGTTAAGACTAGCTGAATATAAGATGAGTAATTACCTATATCTGAAAGGAAAATAGCTCTATGGAAAAAATAGATATAAATGAATTAAACATCCTTCTTTCAAAAGGAGGCATCATTTTAGATACAAGATTAAATGACGAGTATATTGGATGGGATATATATGATTTAAATATTTCAGGGCATATACCTGGAGCCATCAGTTTTCCCTATAACTGGTTAGATATTACTTCTGATTTTAAACTACATTTATATTTAAGTGAAAGACATATAGATAATCAAAGTATTCTTATTCTTTGTGATTCTAACAAAGAAGATTATCAACATGTATTAAACTATTTAAAAAAGAGAAATTTTGATAAGTTATTCTATTTTAACCTAAAAGACTGGGATGATGAACTGATATTCTATCCTGGATATAAGAAGCTCGTTCCCTGTATATGGTTAAATAATCTAATCAATAACAAGAAAGTCCAGCATGCACCTAAAAAAAATTATAAGATTTTTGAAGTATCGTGGGGTAAAGTAACAGAAGACTTTATGGACGGACATATACCAGGAAGCATCCATATTGACAGCGAAGAATTTGAAAAATCTCCTGAATGGATAAGAATTAAAGATTCCGAATTAATCAGCTTTGTAAATAAATATGGTATAACAAAAGACACTACTGTTATAATTTATGGAATGGATAATCTGAATCAGATGGGAGCAGCAAAATTGCTCATAATTCTGGAATATATGGGAATAAAAGATGTCAGACTATTAAACGGAACCTTTCGGAACTGGGAATATTTTGGACTTGAAGTTGAGTATGATAATTACAATCCAATTGATTCCAAAACAAATTTTGGACAGTTAGATAAAAGCACAGAAACAAGAATTTATGATATAGAAGATATAAAAATTGTATTAAGAGAATCGGATTCTAATACTCAGGTAGTTGACATAAGAACATACGAACAATGGATAGGGGAAGACACAGGATATTATTATGTAAGGAAAGCTGGTAGAATTCCAGGTACTATCTGGTGCTATAATGAAAATTATTATAGGAATTTTGATGACACTATCGGATCTAAGGAATATATATTAACATTCTGGATTGAACATAACCTGGATATTTCTAAAAATATTGTAGTCTTTTGTGGTAGTGCTTCATGGGCTGCCGCATTAGTTCAAGTATATGCCAGAGTAATTGGATTTGAAAACTTATTCATATATGAAGGAGGATGGGCTCAATGGCAGCTAGACCCAAATAATGAAATTATTCAAGGAGATTAAAGTTTTTATTTAGGAGAAAAATATAAAAAATAATACGGAATAATTCTTTAAATCTCTTGAAAAAACGGAATTTTTCTTTTAAAGGACATGCAATATATATGAGAGTATATGAAATATATTAGCTTGAAAAAGATTATACCTCATTTTTGATTAAAATCAATTATATTTTAAATAAAAACACGATTTCAGAACCTTCCACTTTTTCAGTCTATCAGTTCTATAGATCGTGTTTTAATTTTATAATCTTCTATTTTCATACACTATATTTTGTAAGTTCTATTTTTTCTTCCTGCTATATGGTGTTTCTTCTAATGGAAGCTTTGTTCTGAACTTCTTATCAAAGGCATGGTATGCATCCTGAACGGCAGGTGCTGTAGGAATACTGGCTATCTCTCCTATACCCTTTGCTCCATAAGCCATTTCATTCCTGTCTTTTTTACGGACTATTATGGATTTAATTTCAGGTATCTGATTAGATTTAAAGAGTCCTAAAGTTCCATACTTCACTTTTGGCACAGAATCTTCAAGAGGAAAGTCTTCTGTAAGGGCATATCCTAATGACATTACAACTCCACCTTCAATCTGTCCTTCTACATTCAGAGGATTTATGGGTGTTCCCACATCATGGGCTGCTATGACTTTCTTTAATTTCCCCTCTTCATCCAGAATAACAACCTGTGTTGCATATCCATATCCCACATGGCTTACAGGATTAGGAACATCCGTTCCTATAGGATCGGTCTTAGCGAGATATTCTGCATAGAATTCCTGACCTTCCAGATCTTCAATAGTTTTTCCTTTATCCAGTTCATCCTTTATCAACTGTGTAACTTTTCTTACTGCTTCTCCTGTTACCAATGTCTGCCTTGAGGCTGTTGTTGTACCTGAATTAGGAGTTCTTGCAGTATCAGGGCTTTCCATTACTATCATATCCGGAGACAGTTTCAGAGTTTCTACTGCTATCTGTAACATTACAGTTGCAAGACCTTGTCCAATACATGCAGCAGCTGTCCTCACATGGACTTTTCCATTTTCTACAGATGCCTTACATCTTCCTGTATCCGGAACTCCTACTCCTAAACCACTGTTCTTGATTCCGCAGGCAATTCCTGCAAATTCAGCCTTTTCATATTCATCCTTAACTGCTTCCAATGTTTCTATAAGTGCTGTACTCGGATCAGCAATCTGACCATTAGGCATTACATCTCCAGGTTTCAATGCATTCCTATATCTCATTTCCCAATGGGATATTCCTACCATATCCGCCAGCTTATTCATACAGGATTCCATAGCAAATAGCGACTGTGTCACTCCGAAACCTCTGTAAGCTCCTGCAGGAGGATTGTTTGTATAGTAGGCTTTCCCTATTATTTCAACATCCTGGAAATTATAAGGTCCGGAAGCATGCGTACATGCCCTCTGTAACACAGGGCCTCCTAATGAAGCATATGCTCCTGTATCAGAAATTATATCCGCTTTCAGTCCCTGTAAGATACCATTTTCATCACATCCTACAGTAAAATCCATTTCCATCGCATGACGCTTTGTATGGATATTGATGCTTTCCTGTCGTGTAAATCTTACCTTTACCGGCCTTTTTGTTATATATGCTGCAAGAGCTGCATGATGCTGGACAGACATATCTTCTTTTCCACCAAATCCTCCACCTATAAGCATTCCCTTTATCCTGATTTTTTCAGGAGGTATGCTCAGCATCACTGCTATTTCCCTCTGTTCATCATATATGTTCTGAGAACCTGTGTACATGAGTATACCATCTTCTTCTTCAGGGTTAGGCATTGCTATTGCACATTCAGGCTCCATGAATGCGTGATCTGTAAATGGAACTGAAAAATGTTCCTTCACGACATATCTGGAATTTGCTATTTTTTCATCTGGATTTCCCCTTCTAAGTTCCTGCTTAAAAAGAAGATTCCCTTTTTCATGTATCTGCGGTGCTCCTTCAGCCATTGATTCTATAGGATTTCTTAGAGGCTCCAGCTTTTCATATTCTATTTCAACCAGTTTTTTTGCTGCTTCCACTACCTCTTCTGTTTCAGCAACAACAAGTGCCAAGGCATCACCTATATATCTGGATGTTTCCCCTTCACCTATAAAAGCCGGCCAGTCCTTTACCAGATGTCCCAAAAGATTAAGTTCCATGGTCTTTGCTGTAATAACGTCTATAACTCCTGGAAGTTTCAATGCCTTCTCCACGTCTATTTTCTTTATTAATGCC
>JBHACQ010000078.1:0-6254 GCA_041854625.1 Leptotrichia sp.
AAAAGAGTAAAATTTTATAAACCAGAACAAAAAATTTATTTTAAATTAATTTTTTAAATTTCATAATTATATATTGAAAAGGAGTTTTATGTCAGAAAAAAATACCTCTCAAAATTCTAAAAATAATCTGACTCCTGGTTCCATTTTAATTGGAGCAGTAGGAGCTATTGTAGTTTCTGCAGGTTCTTTCTATTCCACTCTTAGATTCGGGATGCTTTCCCTGCCTGCTATAATGTCAGTCTTCCTTGCCATATATATCTTCAATTTCTTCGGAATCAAAAAATCCGGAGAAATTCTACTGGCTCAGACTATTATTAATTCTGGAGCTACTGTCTCTATTGGAACAGCTTTCTCCATATCAGTGTACACGATCCTAGGGGGAAATCATGCTTCCCTGAACCGAAACCTGTTCCTGGTAATTATGATTTTAGGAAGTATTACAGGTATTATATTATCCTTTATTTTTAAGAAAGTAATGATAGAGAAAAGAAATATGGAATTTCCTCTTGGAAAAACTGTTTATTCCCTTGTTGAATCTGAGGCTGCAGGAAAAGAAAAAATTTTCCCGTTATTTGGAATTATTATTAGCTTCCTTGTCTCAATATTTAAAAACTTTAATCTTACCAGAAAATTTACCCTGCCTTCTGTATATACATTTAAAAATGGTATTATTTCCTTCCAGACATCTCCTTTTCTTCTGGGATTAGGGTATGTTCTAGGAATTAAAAATACTGTTATATGGTTTTTAGGATGGGTTTTTTCAAATCTGGCTGTCAAGCCGGCCTTAGTTTATTATAACTATGGAACTGAAATTCTTCCGCAGATGAAAAATAACTTCTCCATAGGTCTTGTCATTGGTGTAGGATTATGTATCCTTTTGAAATTTATACTTTTTGGAGATAAGGATGAGAATATTTTTGAATTTCAGGCTACCAACAGCAAGGCATTACTTATTCTGCTTTGTATTATTAATTCAGCTGCTATTTCATATTTCTGCAGGATTAATATACTTCTATCCTTTATTTTAATAGGTTTATGTTTCCTATGTTCAATTGCTACCTCTGCTTTGACAGGAAAAACCGGTATTACACCTGTAGAAATTTTCGGAATATTTTCTCTATCAGTGATATTATTCCTAAATAAGCTTCTGGACGGGATTAACATAAACGGAAGTATGTTCACTGCCAATTTAAACATGATTAACCTTTTTCTCCTTGTTTGCTTCATTACCATTTCATGTGGATTTACAGGAGAAAGTCTGAATGATCTTAAGGCAGGACTTGAAATGAAAATAAATCCTTCCAGTATATTTATTGGGAAAGTTATAGGAGCTTTTATAAGCTCATATGTAATCTGGCTGCTATTTTTCTCATTCTTTAATAATAACTCAAATTTAATTGTTGAAGACATTAGAAATTTTTCAATATATCAGTCGGGTATTTTCCCTATTTCCATCCATAATGCATTCTTTACTGGAATATTCTGGCTTGGATTAGGAGTAGGTTTCATTCTTACCTTCTCCAATATTTCCATAATAATTTTCATAATGGGAATCTACCTTCCATTTAGCGTAACTTTAACAGTCCTTGCAGGAGGAATAATAAGTTTCATTACCTCTAAGGTTTTCAATGTATTCTCTTCCAAGGCGTTACTCTTTTCAAGCGGATTAATGGCAGGAGAGGCTCTTTCTGGAATTGTTGCAGCTATTATCAGCTACTTACTGATTTTTTTTAAAAGATAGTCGACTGTAAGGAGGAAACAGTATATGAACATAAACTTAAAAAAAACTTTGATATTTCTCATTATACTTGCCGTAATTATCTTTACAGGATTAAAAATAACAAAACTTCTCCTTTACCATAAATATGAAACTAGGAAATTTGGTCTTTCCGGAAAAGAAAAAGGAGTCGTCATCATCTTTCATGGAATCTATGGAGAATCTAAGGATTTACAGTCTATAGAAAATTTTCTTACAAGTGAAGGTTATGCAGGAATAAATATTCAGTACCCCACTACAGAAGGAACTATTGAAGAAATTACCGAAAAATATATCTCAGAACATATCAGTTACTATATAAAATATGTTGAAGAGGAAAATACAAAAAGAAGGAATCGGAAACTTCCTGAAATAAAAATCAACTTTATTGTACATTCATTAGGTTCTGTAGTTTTACGGCATTACTTAAAAAATCATAAACTGGAAGATATGGGAAAGGTAATATTTATATCACCTCCTTCACATGGAAGCCATCTTGCTGATTTCCCATTGACAAGTCTGCTGAAAGGGACTCTTGGTGAAGCCGCTTCCCAGTTCAGTACAGTAGAAGACAGTTTTGTAAACATGCTTGGAGAACCGAACTACAGCTGTTATGTCATGATAGGTGATAAATCAAATAATTTCCTTTATTCATGGATAATTCCTGGAATTGACGACGGCATGGTCCCTTTCAGTACTGCAAGATTGAATAATTGTAAATATAAGACTATCAGAAATTCTACTCATACGAGTATTCTAACTGATAAGAGAACCCTCGAAGAAATAAGACTTTTTTTAGAAAATTAATTTTAAAAATATGCATCTAAAAACTATCTATATGACACTTAGTTTTCTGATGCATATTTTACTTGAAATTATAACGTTAAAATCATTAATTCCCTATTTCTCCGTTTTGTATTTAAAGATTATTACTTATGTGAATGACCGCAGCTGCAAGAATGCCCTGCCTTCATATCTATAACCATACGCCCCTGTATTTTCCCTTCTTCCATTTCCTTGAAAATTGCAGGTGCTTCATCAATAGTTCTTTTTGTCACTACAGGTACTACCAGACCTTTAGCTCCAAATTCAAATGCTTCTTTTAAGTCCTCCCTTGTTCCCACAAGTGAACCGATTATTTCTATACCATCTATTACTGTTTTTACTATCGGTACATCCATAGTCTCTGATGGAAGTCCGACTGCAACTACTTTTCCAGCAGGTCTTACAGAATCAATCGCCTGATTAAATGCTATCTTAGATACCGCAGTAACTACTGAAATATGTGCTCCTAATCCAGACAGTTCCTTTATCTTACATACCGGATCTTCATTCCTGCTATTTATAATATAGTCTGCTCCCACTTCCTTTGCTAAAGCTAACTTATCATCATTTATATCTACCGCTATTACATTTGCATTAAAAACTTTTTTAGCATACTGAACTGCTAAATTCCCAAGTCCACCTGCACCGTAAATAACTATCCATTGACCAGGGGCAGGTTTTCCTACTTTGATAGCTTTATATGTTGTAACTCCTGCACAAGTTATACTGCTTGCCTGAGCTGGATCCAGACCTTCCGGAACTTTAACTGCATAATCTGCTGTAACAATACATTGCTCTGCCATTCCACCATCAGCACTGTATCCTGCATTCCTTACATCCCTACATAAAGTCTCATTCCCACCTACACAGTACTCGCATCTTCCACAGCCTTCAAAAAACCATGCAATACTTACCCTGTCTCCAACTTTCAGAGATGTCACTCCTTCTCCTAATTCCTTTACAATTCCAATTCCTTCGTGTCCAAGTACCCTCCCGGCTACATTACCAAAATCTCCGTTTGCCACATGTAAATCTGTATGACATATTCCACAATATTCTACATCTACTAATGCTTCTCCATGTTTTAATGGTCTCAATTCCTTCTCAACAACTTCTACTCCATTTGAATTCTGATTAACTACTACTGCTTTCATTTAAACCATCCTTTCATAAAATTTATGGCGTTACAAATATATGAATGTTTATTCATATGTTTATTATACTCTTATTATAAAAAATGTCAAGTCTTATATACATCAATCATATCCCATCATTTAGTTTTTATTATATATAAAAACATGACCTGAAAGCTATTTATACTTAACTTAATTCAGGTCATGTACATAATTTTTATATTTTATTTAGATTAATTATTAAAATTTATAGTTATCCTACTATATCCCCTTTATTTAATTTTTTATTTTTTGAAAATACAACTGTCAGCATGAAAGCAAGTCCAAATGTAGTCAATGCTGCTATCCAGTATCCCAGCTGATGAGAACCTTCAAACTTAATTGCCAAGAAAGCTAATGCCAGACCTCCTACACCAATTCCATTTGACAGTACTCCAAATCCTGTTGATATTAATGCTCCTACTGTTGATGCTATTATTGCTGCATAGAATGGATACATGAACTTCAAGTTAGCTCCAAATAATGCCGGTTCTGTAATTCCAAACCAAGCTGATACTGTTGATGAAAGAGATACTGATGCCTGCTTTTCATCTTTTTTATATAAGAAGTATGTTGCTAATACTGCACCTGATTGAGCTATGTTTGAAATAGCTATTAACGGCCATATGAATGTTCCACCCATTGATGCCTGTAACTGGAAGTCAACTGCCATAAATGTATGATGCAGCCCTGTTATTACTAATGGTGCATAAGTCGAACCGAATATTATTGCTCCTACATATTTTAATCCAGGTGTCAGGAACAGGAATTGGAAGAATTTAGTCAGACCTTCTCCTAATGTTCTTGCAAAAGGCCCAATAAATAATATTGTAGCAAATCCTGTCACAACTAACGTTATAAATGGAACCCATACCAGCTTCAACACTTCAGGTGTCCTCTTAGCAAAGAATTTCTCTATATAGCATAAAGCTATTCCTGCAAACATTGCCGGTAATACTTGTGCCTGATATCCAATCATAAGAATCTTATAGAATCCTAAATCAACTACATATTCTCCTGCTTTAATTCCATGTGCTTCCGATCCGTTTATCAATAATTCCCTTATATTAAGTCCCTGTGTAACCAGATCTCCATAGACATATGCATTCAGCATAAATCCTGCTAATACCAGCATTAATCCTAATACAATCCCCAGAACTTCTGTTCCTTTGAATTTCCTAACAGTAGACCATGTTACCAGTACTGGCAGCATCCCAAACACTGCTACTCCTATCCATGTTGTAATTTTATTAAGATTTGCAACTATCGGATATAATTCATTTAATGATTTTCCACCAAGAAAATCCATTTTAGCCCCTAAAAAGTTCCCAATACCTAGCATTAACCCTCCCGCAACCAGTGCTGGAATAAGTGGTACAAATATTTCAGCCAGATGAGCTACCATTCTCTGTAATAACGGCTGTTTACTCATTGCAGCCTTCTTGACATCTTCTTTAGATGACGCCTGTATTCCTGCAACATCTACAAAATCCTTAAAGAAATCCCCTACATCATTCCCCATAATAACCTGAAATTGCCCCGCATTTGTAAAAGTCCCCTTTACTGTAGGCAACTGCTGAATTTCCTTAACATTAGCATTTCCCTCATCTACTAATGCAAATCTCATTCTTGTAGCACAGTGTGTAACACTCGCTATATTTTCCTTTCCACCAACAAGTTCCAGAAGCTTTTTTGCTTCGTCTTGGTATTTTCCCATAACGTTCCTCCTAAAAAATATTTATAACTATCATACAATAGTAACCCATTTTTATATAAATGCCTAGAATTGTAGCAGTACTTATTAAACAAATAAATTTCAAAGACATTTATCTATTTATACCTTTTATTTAAATAAAAGTCAAGATTTTTTTTCAATTTTCCTCATTAAATAACACTCGTTTTAGAAATGTATCTATATTCTTTCATTTCTAACCCTATATTTAACGAAAAAGCAAGCTTTTTCTATATCAGTTACCTGCATTGAAAAAACTTGCTATCATTTTTCTATTTACTATTTTTCTAGAACAGCCTGTGCCAAAGATAATTTTGCTATCGGTATCCTGAATGGAGAACAGCTCACATAATTCAATCCCAGATTATAGAAGAACTTAACTGAAGCAGGATCCCCACCATGTTCTCCACATACTCCAAGTTTCAGTTCAGGTTTCGTACTTCTTCCCAGTTCACTTGCTATTTTTACAAATTTCCCAATTCCATTCTGATCAATAGTTTCAAAAGGACTTGACTTTAATATTTCCTTTTCCACGTATTCTTCCAGGAATTTTCCTGAATCATCTCTTGAAAAACCGAATCCCATCTGAGTCATGTCATTTGTTCCAAAACTGAAGAATTCTGCTACTTCCGCAATTTCATCTGCCGTTATTGCAGCCCTTGGAATTTCTATCATTGTTCCTATAATGTACTTTACCCTGTCCTTCCTTTTTTCAAAAATATTTTCTATGGCATTTTCCAGCTCTTCCCGTATTTGTCGCAGCTCTTCC
>JBHACQ010000079.1:0-10458 GCA_041854625.1 Leptotrichia sp.
AAAGGGGAAAAATATCTGGTAATAAAAAATTAGAAAAGTTGTAAAATAAAGAGTCACTATTAGAAATAAAAAATTATAAGAAAAAGATATACATAATTTAAAAATAAGTGGTATAATGAAATAAATATGGAGAAAGGAGAAAGTATGAACCTGTTTTATACTGGAGCTTATTTTTATATTATCTATCAGATAAGGACAGTTTCATATAAATATTTATGAATATTAATTTTTTAAATTTATTATCAGAAAAGCTTAATGTAGGTTCCATGAGGAGTATTTATTTAAGTGCATTACCTGGAAGATATAAAGCCAGGATGGATTTGCTTTCAATAAATAAAATAGATGAAAAATTTACTGAAAAATTTTTTGAAAACCTCTTTACAAAGAACAGCTTTAATGTAAAGGTCAGAATGACAAATGAAGAAAAGAATCAGAATGTTGAAAGAAAAATTCAGTATCTTTTTAATGAAAATATGAATATCTTCAGGGAAGAAGGGGTAAGCAGCCTGGCACTGGGGTATCCTATACTCGTAAAACAGAACCACAAGACAAAGTCTGTCATGAAGTCACCTCTATTTATATGGAAACTGAATATATCAAGATCCAGGACTGACATGAATGAATTTATAATTTCAAGAGAGGAAAATTCTCCAGTCGAAATAAACAAGGTTCTCTTAATGCAGATATTATCTGATGATAAAGTTAACTTATCCAGTATTTATTCGGAAAATACAGATGAAGATGACAGTATTCTAAATTACGAGGAAATAAAAAATATAATAAGTAAGATAAATGAAAAGATAAAAGTAGATTTTTCAGAAGAATTTAAAGTTGAGCCTTTTCCTGAAACAGCAGAAAAACTGGATGAACCTGGAAAAGAAAGGAGCTTTATATTTTATGGGGCAGTTCTGGGATTGTTTAAAAGGCAGAATGAAGGAATTATACAGGATTTCGCCAATCTTACTGAAAATTATTCACAGTTTAAGTTTAATGTATCAGAAAGGGATAATTTCCAGCTTAATAAAAACAGCTCCATATCTACGGATCCAAGTCAGCAGAATGTAGTCGAGACATTGACAGACAGTCAGTATAAGATAATACAGGGACCTCCGGGGACAGGAAAAAGTCAGACATTGACAGCAATAATTACGAATTCTTTAGAAAATGGAGCAAATATATTAATTGTCTGTGAAAAGAAGACGGCACTAGATGTAATTTATGAAAAGCTTTCAGAACTGGGAATATCTGATTTAACAGTTATGCTGAACGATCCTTCAAAGGATAGGAGGGATATAGTAAAAAGGGTAAGGGAATTTGCTGAAAATTTTCCAAAACAGGAGCAATTTGATGAAGAGAAGTATGAATACACAGTAAAACAGTACAAAGAGTTAAAAGAAAACTATAATAGGCATCAGAATATGCTGGCAAGTAGTTTAAAGAATAATTCATCTGTAAGTGCAGACAAGGCTATATCTAACTATCTTGAAGGAAAGGACCATGAAAAATATTACTATGTAGATACAAAGAGTAACAGTATGGAAAGTATTTATAAAATACTGGATATAATTGACAGGCTTTTAAATAAGATAGGTACAATAGAAAAAATAGAAAGTTTTGAGAAAATCTACAATGAAAAACTGAAGGGAATACAGTCATATGAAGTATTTTTCAGTGAAACTTCCCATATTCTTGAAGAAGTAAGGAAACTGGCTACTTTTATTAAAGGAAATATTGAAAAATATGGAGAACAGTTTAAGGAAACATCTGGATTGAATAAGTTTAAAGTCTCATTTTTCTCAATATTTAATTCTAGACTTAGAAATATAAAGAATGCATGGGAAGATGTTTATAGGGATTCAGGGAAAATAAATGAATATAACAGTAAATATTTGAATAAAAAATTTACAGATGGAAACTACGGGAAATTTGAAAAGGAACTTGAAGAATTCTCATTAATATTAAATGAAATAACAGACAGCAGAAAAGAATTCATAAATTTTATTGATGAGAAGAAAAACAATGAAATGACTAAGGAAGAGGAATCTTTTGTAAACAACTATATGAAATATATAAATGATAACAGGATAGAGGACAGGTCTGAATTCCTTAAAAATTCCTATTACTATTCCCTGCTTCAGGACAGCAATCTGAAAAATGAGGGATATAGAAACTATTCAGCAGATACAGGAAAGCTGTTAGAATATGACAGGTATATTATTGAAAATCAGAAATACAGGATAAAGAAATATTGGAATGAAATAAGAAAGAGGGCATTAAGTGTCATGGGAAAGACCGAAAATATAAAAATGCTCTATAATCTAAGGAAAAATTCTAAATATGGTAAGATAAATACATTAAGGGAAATTGTTGAAACGGATGTTAATTTTTTCAAAGACATGTTTCCTATTATAATGACGGATCCTAATACATGTAGTGCTGTATTTCCTTTAATTGAAGGACTCTTTGACCTTGTAGTCTTTGATGAGGCGAGTCAGCTGAAACTTGAAGAAGTACTTCCTTCCCTAATGAGAGGGAAATACAAGATTGTATCAGGTGATATGCATCAGATGCCACCATCAAATTATTTTGGAGCTGAAATGGATCAGCAGGACATGTCAGATGAAGAAAATACTGATGAGGAGGCACTCTTTCTGGCAGACAGTGAATCCCTCCTTGACTTTGTAAACAATCTGAAGGAGGATACTGTCATGTCTTACCTTGACTTTCATTACAGGTCTAAGCATCCTGGACTTATTAATTTTTCAAATGCGGCTTTTTATGAGTCAAGGCTGGTACCTATGCCTGCGAAACAGGAATATATACCAATTGAATACTTCAGGGTAAATGGAATATATAAGGGAAGGAGGAATGATGATGAGGCTGATAGGATAATAGAGTATATTTTCAGTGACAGCGTACTTATAGAAGGTAAATTGCCAAGTGTAGGAATCGTAACACTGAATCTTGAGCAGAAGACAAATATTGTAAATAAGATAAATACCTTTTTAAGAGAGAATGATTCTGAAGAAGTTAAGGACAGATATAATAAGCTTCTGGAAAAAGGGATGTTTGTAAAAAATCTTGAAAATGTACAGGGAGATGAAAGAGATATCATGATACTTTCAACGACTTTTGGGAAAACGGCTGAAGGGAAGTTCATCCAGAATTTTGGTCCGCTGAATAATCAGCAGAGGGGATATAAACTCTTAAATGTATTAATAACAAGGGCAAAATATAAATTTTCAATATTTACGTCAATACCGGAAGAGAACATAAGTACGTGGGAGAGCGAAGTAACAAAATCAGGGAATAATGGAAAAGGAATATTCTATGCTTATCTGGCTTATGCAAAAGCAGTTTCAGAAAATGACGGAGATATGGTAAAGATTATTCTGGAAACTCTGGCAGGAAACAGGATGTCATATTCAGGTATTCCATATGAAAATATTGAAGATATGGAAAGTAAGATTATAGGTATTATAAAAAGAGAAATATCTGTGAATGAAAATGATGAGATAGTAAAAAATTATAGGATAGGTGGTTTTGTGCTGCCTTATGCAGTGAAAGATAGGAATGAAACAAAGGCAAGGACAGTAATAGATATTAATACTCCTGATATCTTTAATGGCAATACGGCTTACAGGGGGATTATATATAGGAAAAATATGTTTGAAGGAATGGGCTATGAGTATAGACTTTTAAACATGACAGACTATATTTAGGACATGACAAAGCTGTTCATTGAAAGATAAAGGAGGGAAATAAAATGAAACCAGGGAAATATGCTCTTCCTGAAAAATTTCTTGAAGAAATTACAGAAGTAAGAAGGTATCTTCATAAAAATCCGGAACTATCTGGAAAAGAATATGAAACGACAGCATTTATAAAAGAGTTCTTAGGAAAACATGATATAAAAATTTTACCTTTAAATTTAAATACAGGAGTTATAGCAGAAATAGGAGAAGGAAATGATGATATTATAGCTTTAAGGGCTGATATTGACGCACTTCCCATTAAAGAAGAAACAGGGTTATCTTATAAGTCCTGGAATGAAGGGGTGATGCATGCCTGTGGTCATGATTTCCATACTGCATCCCTTCTAGGGGCAGCAGTTTTACTGAAAAAAAAGGAAAATACCCTGAAAGGGAAAATAAGGTTGATTTTTCAGCCTTCAGAAGAAGTTAACAGGGGAGCTCAGGAAGTAATAAATGCAGGAGGACTGGAAAATGTTTCCTGTATTATAGGATTTCACAATAAACCGGATTTATCTGTAGGGGAAATAGGAATAAAATCAGGACCTCTAATGGCGGCAGTTGACAAGTTTGAAGTTATAATAAAGGGGACAGGTTCGCATGCAGCGGCACCTCATAATGGAAATGATCCTATTTCCACAGCGGCTCAGATAGTAACAGGAGTACAGTCAATAGTAAGCCGTCATGTATCTCCACTTGATGCAGCAATAATAAGTGTTACAAGGATAGAGGGAGGGAAAACATGGAATGTAATCCCTGAATCGGTCATATTAGAAGGTACAATGAGAACCTATAAGAAATCAGTACAGGAAAAGATAAAAAAATTATTTTCTCAGGTTATTGAGAACTATACATCAGCTTTTAACCAGAAAAGTGAGATACTATGGGAAGATAGTCATCCTTGTGTAGATAATGATTATAATATATCAGAAATTATAAGAAAAAAAGTTTCTGAATTTTCAGAAGCTGTAGTTCCAGAAGTGACATTAGGTGGAGAAGATTTTGCACTTTATATGGAAAAGATTCCAGGATTTTTTGCATTTATTGGTACTGGAAGCCCTTATGAATGGCATAATCCAAAATTTTATGTGAAGGATGAAGCCCTTTATTACGGAATTAATTATTATCTTGCATCAGTGGATGCTATACAGCTGGAATGGAGAAAGTAAAGTGAATAGGAAAAGAAGCGGTATAAATTTACTATAAAGTAGTATATATAAAAATTATAGCAAACTTAAATATTATATATTTGACTTTTTCTTTGTGATTTTTTATAATGAGTCTATAAGTTAAAAATAAGTTGTTTATTAAAATACAATATCAGGAGGAATTAACATGAAAAGATTTAGAGAAGCGATGTGCAGTTATAGGTAAAAAAGTTTGTGCTGTAATTAATTAGGTACAAGCTTTGTTGTGTTGGAAGTTTGTACCTGTGACGCTGATAAATCTTTCTAGGATAATTCTTCAAAAAGCTCTCAGGAACATCTGAGAGCATTTTTTATAAAATGGAAAAATATGAAAGTCAAGAGGTGGAAAAAGTGTTTATCACAATTAAGAATTTGGTGAAAAATTATGAATTAAAGGATGGAAAAATTTTAAAGGCTGTAGATAATGTAAATCTTATGATAGAAAAAGGGGATATTTATGGCATAATGGGACTTAGTGGTGCCGGAAAGTCTACACTAATCAGGCTTATTAACAGGCTTGAAGAACCTACTTCAGGGGAAATAGTCATAAACCGTTTAGAAGGGGAAGAAAATATTATCGAATACGGACTTGAAGAATTAAGGGATTTCAGAAAGAAGACGGGAATGATATTTCAGCACTTTAATCTCCTAAATTCACGAAGTGTTGCTGGAAATGTAGCTTTTCCACTGGAAATTTCAGGCTGGAAAAAGGATGAAATAGATAAGAGAGTGGACGAACTTCTGGAAATAGTAGGTCTTTCAGATAAGAAGAATAATTATCCGGAACAGCTGTCAGGAGGGCAGAAACAGAGAGTTGCTATAGCAAGAGCCCTTGCCAATAACCCTGAAATCCTCCTTTCTGATGAAGCAACAAGTGCACTGGATCCTAGAACGACAAATTCCATATTGGAATTATTGAAGGATATAAACAGAAGATTTGGAATAACAATTATACTTATAACTCATCAGATGGAAGTTATTAGAAAAATATGCAATAAAACTGCAATAATGTCTGATGGGAAGGTTATTGAAGAGGGAACTACCAGAAATATTTTCCTTCATCCAAAGACACAGCTGGCAAAGGAATTTGTAGAAAATATTTCACATGAGTCATTTGAACCGGAGGAGAAAAGCAAAGAAAGAACTGAAAATGGAAGGCTCAAGTTAAGACTTAAATTTACAGAAGAACAAGTTGATAAACCTTATATTTCTGAAATTATAAAAAGATATAATGCAGAAATAAACATATTAGGTGGTTCAATTGACAAACTGACAGATTCAGTGGTAGGACATCTTGTTATTGAGATAATTGCTGAAGAAGATCAGATTAAGACAATAGTAAAGTGGCTTGAAATGAATAATGTTGAACTGGAGGTATTATAATGAAATTTGATTTTACGAAATTTATTCAATTTGGAAATATGGTCGAGCCTACACTTGAAACATTGTATATGGTAGGTACTGCTACCTTGATTTCACTTATTATAGGTCTTCCTGTAGGGATTTTACTTGTAGTAAGTGAAGCGAAAGGAATAAAACCTAACAGGACATTGCATAAAATAATGGATATGATTATTGTAAATATTACAAGATCCATTCCATTTATAATATTAATGGTATTATTGATACCTCTATCAAGACTAATTGTAGGGAAATCATATGGAACTACAGCTTTTATAATACCTCTGTCACTGGGAGCAGCTCCCTTTGTTGCAAGAATTATAGAGGGAGCTTTAAAGGAAGTAAATGAAGGTCTGGTGGAAGCATCAAAATCTATGGGGGCGACGAATTTTGAAATAATATTTAAAGTTATGATTCCAGAGGCACTTCCTTCGCTGATTCATGGAATAACTTTAACAATTATAAGTATTATAGGTTATTCTGCGATGGCAGGAACTATCGGTGGAAAAGGATTAGGAAATGTAGCAGTAATAGATGGATATCAGAATAATAATCCAGAATTACTGTGGCAGGCGACAATAGTTATTATATTGTTAGTACAGATAATACAGTTTATAGGGAACATGCTTGTAAATGCTATTATGAATAAAAGGCGTAGAACATAGTAATCATCTGATTATAAATAAATTTTAGGGAAAGGAGAGGATGTCTCAAAAGCAGCTTACCTATGACAGGCAAAGTTATTTTCTTTGAGATGTACTTATGTAATTAAAATGAAAAAAGTATTATTAAGTATTCTTTTACTGGCTTCTCTTATAATATCATGTGGTCAGGATAAGGAATCTGGAAATAAAGGGGAAAAAACAAATACAAAGCTTAAGATAGCGGCAACTGCTATTCCGGCAGGAGAAGTGCTGAAAGTAATAAAGGAAGATCTGGCAAAGGAAGGGGTAGATCTTGAAATAATAATATTTAATGACTACATTCAACCTAATAAAGTTCTACAGAATAAAGAAGTAGATGCCAATCTGTTTCAGCATACTCCTTATATGGTTAATTTTGGGAAAAAATACGGATTTGAAATGACTGCTGTAGGAAAAATTTATCTCCCTACGCTGGCTCTTTATTCCAAGAAGATTAAAAATATAAATGAACTGAAAAATGGAGATACTATACTGCTTCCAAATGATCCGACAAACTTAGCCAGATCACTGATACTTCTTGATAAAGGTGGGATTATAAAATTAAAGGATAATAATAAGGCTGATTCTACTCTGGCAGATATATCTGAAAATCCTAAAAATATAAAATTTGTAGAACTGTCAGCAGAACAGCTGGCACCAAGGTTACCTGAAGTTGCCGCATCTATAGTAAATAGCAGCTTTGCTCTTGATGCAGGTCTTTCGTATAAGGAAGACGGTATTCTGGCAGAAGACAGGAATTCCCCTTATGCAAACGTACTTGCAACGCTTAAAGGGAATGAAAACGATCCTAGGATACAGAAACTTTTAAAGGCTCTACAATCTGAAAAAGTAAGAAAATTTATAGAAGAAAAGTATAAAGATGTAATAATTCCAGTATTTTAGCTATAGCTATTATATATTATGGAATATAAAATATGTTATCAAAAATTATAATTGATATAATAAAAAAAATTAGGAGGATTTAAAATGAAAAAACTATTATTAGTATTAACAGCAGTATTTTTCCTGCTGTCATGTGGAGGAGCAAATAATGAAAATAAGGGGACAGGAGAAAATAAAACTTCCGGTTCGACAAAGCCTGAAAAACTTGTAGTAGGAGCTACGCCAGTACCTCATCAGGAATTACTTGAATTAGTAAAGGAAGATTTAAAAGCTCAGGGAGTAGAGCTGGAAATAGTACAGTTTAACGACTATATTCAACCTAATAAGCTAGTAGGAAGTAAGGAACTTGATGCGAATTTCTTTCAGCATGTACCGTATATGGAACAGTTTGGTAAAGAAAACAGTCTTGATTTAGTTTCAGTAGGTGGAGTTCATGTGGAACCTATGGCAGTATATTCTAAAAAAATTAAAAATATTAATGATTTAAAATCAGGAGATACAGTATTAATTCCAAATGATCCTACAAATGGTGGAAGGGCACTAATATTACTTGATAAAGCAGGAATTATAAAATTAAAGGATAATAAGAACCTTCTTTCTACAGTAAAGGATATAACTGAAAATCCAAAAAATATTAAAATTACACAGCTGGCACCAGAACAGCTGGCACCAAGACTGGAAGAAGTTACAGCTGCTGTAATAAATGCAAACTTTGCGTTAAATGCAAAACTTTCCTTTACAAATGACACTATATTAGTTGAAGATAAGGATTCACCATATGTAAATGTTGTTACAGTATTAAAAGGAAGAGAAGGGGAAGAAAAGATTAAGAAGCTTATAAAAGCCCTTCAGAGTGAAAAGATAAAAAAATATATTAATGAAAAATATGCAGGAAGTGTAGTGTCGGCATTCTAAATTTAAAATAACCGGCAGATAAGATTCTTCTAAAGATATATTCCTTATAAATTCACACTTAAAGGAAAAATATTTTTAGAAGATCTTATTTTAAATAAAAGAACTTTCTACTTGTAAAAAACAGTAATGTGGATTCCTGAAGAGAAATTTAAAATAAAAATTGACAAATATGAAAAAATATAGTAAAATAATTTGTAATAAAAATAGAAGTAGAAACATTGTTTCTCACCTTTCCATCAATATATAGCTTATATGCTACCTATTTAAATCAGATAGGAGATGAGTCAGGTATGTAGTTATCTTATGAACATCTTGTATATTTATACAGGGTTATTTTGTGTAGCTATTCAGAACAAGGTTTCTTATATCTTGTTTTTTTATTGTAAAAAAATTAGGAGGTGTTCTTTATTAAAGGGACAAATAAATCTGATGAACCAAGAATGAATGAAAGAATCAGAGCAAAAGAAATTAGAGTAATTGGGGAAGACGGAGAACAATTCGGGATTTTATCTGTTAGTGAGGCATTGTCAATAGCTACAGAAAAGGGAATGGATTTAGTTGAAATTTCTCCAAATGCAGCACCACCTGTATGTAAGATTATGGACTATGGAAAATTCAAGTATGAGAAAACAAAAAAGGAAAAAGAGAACAAAAAGAAACAGAAAAATGTCATCATAAAGGAAATAAGGATAAAACCTCATATTGATGAGCATGACAAAGAAACAAAAGTATCTCAGATTGAAAAATTCATAGAAAAAGAATACAAGGTAAAGATAAGCTTAAGACTCTCAGGAAGAGAAAAAATGCATGCGGAATCTGCTATTAAGATTTTAGATTATTTTGCAGAGCGTTTTGAAGATACTGCAGTTGTCGAAAAGAAATATGGAAAAGAACAGGTGCAGAAGTTTATTATGTTGTCACCTAAAAAGTAAAATAAGGAGGAAAGAAAATGCCAAAAATGAAAACACACAAAGGAAGTAAAAAAAGAGTTAAAGTGACAGGAAGTGGAAAATTAGTAGTTAAACACTCAGGAAAAAGTCATATTTTAACGAAAAAGTCAAATAAGAGGAAGAAGAGACTTGGGCAGGATGCAATAGTTCCAAAAGGAGCAGAGAGAAGAATTAAAAAAGTACTGGCTGGACAAGATGGAAGATAGTCTAAATAAGGTTATTAAAGATTAAGGAGGAAAGAAAATGCCAAGAGTAAAAACAGGAATAGTTAGAAGAAAAAAACACAAAAAAGTATTAAAGGAAGCAAAAGGATATAGAGGAGCCATAAAGACAAATTATAAGAAGGCAAATGAAGCTGTTAAAAAGGCGATGGCTTATGCTACGGAGCATAGAAAATTAAAGAAAAGAAAAATGAGGGAGCTGTGGATAATAAGGATAAATGCTGCAGCCAGATTAAATGGAATTTCATATTCTAAATTTATGAACGGATTGAAGAAAGCTGGAATAGAATTAGATAGAAAAGTATTGGCTGATTTAGCTTTAAATAATCCTTATTTTACTTTTTAGGTGACAACATAATAAACTTCTGCACCTGTTCTTTTCCATATTTCTTTTCGACAACTGCAGTATCTTCAAAACGCTCTGCAAAATAATCTAAAATCTTAAT
>JBHACQ010000080.1:0-5697 GCA_041854625.1 Leptotrichia sp.
GTTTTTTTAACTTATTTCCTTCTGTGCTGTCTTCTGTTATTATAACCTTCTTTATTGGATATGTATTATATTTAAAAAAACTGTCTAAAGTCCTTTCAAGCAGAAGTGGAAAAAACACAGTCCTTGATTTTAAGATAGACAGGATGATAAAGAAAATAAGGTACGATATCTTGAAAATATTTGGAAAGATAAAATAAAAAGGAAAGAAGGGCTTAGGAAATGAAGGAAGTTAGTCTGGTTATAACGAGCTGCGGGAGATTTGATCTGCTTGAAAGGACTTTAGACAGTTTTTTTAAATATAATACATATCCAATAAAGAAGGTTATAATAACAGAAGACAGCACAGAAGGAAATAAGTTAAAAAAACTGACTTCAAAGTACAAGGGTCAGAATTTTTCTCTTATAATAAATGAAACAAGACTTGGTCAGTTAAAATCCATAGATAGGGCTTACAAGGAAGTAGATACAGAGTATGTCTTTCATTGTGAAGATGACTGGGAATTCTTAAAGGAAGGTTTCATTGAGAAGTCAATGGAAGTAATAGAAGATAATCCCAAGATAGCTATAGTAGGGCTGAGACCAAGGGAAGACTGTACAGAGATACCTTTACTTAATGAACCTTATTTTTCTTCAAGTGGGATAGAATTCTTTGAAATCAGGGACTGTGTTTTTTCCACTTCTGCTAAAGTGTACATGCCTCTTTTGCCCTATATGCTTCACATACCCTTCCTTAAAGAATACAGTCCTGTATCCTCTCTCTCTATAGAACATTGACAGTTCATCTTCATATAATGTATTTTCCAGTTTTTCATGAAGTCCAAACAGGTCATTATCACACTTTCTTCTAAGACCTGGATTATATGTAAATATCTCATTCCTTACCTCATAAAAACGCTCCCCTTTTCTAGAAACATAGTCCTCATCCAGAAAAAAATCTCCATCATAGTCTTCCTTGTTCCTTAATCCTATCAACAGTATTTTAGAATCTTCTTCAAGAATTTCCATTGATTTTTCAATGAAACCTTCCTTTAAGAATTCCCAGTCATCTTCACAATGAAAGACGTACTCTGTATCTACTTCCTTGTAAGCCTTGTCTATAGATTTTAACTGACCAAGCCTTTCCTTATTTATTATTATATGAAATTCCCTATCTTCATACTTTGAAAGCAGTTTTTTTAATTTTTCACCTTCTGTACTGTCTTCTGTAATTATTATTTTTTTTATGGGATAAGTATTTTTCTCAAAAAAGCTGTCTAATGTCTTTTTCAATAAGTCAAACCTTCCACAGCTTGTTATGACTAAACTAACTTCCTTCATAACTATCCAGTCCCTTCTCAGCCTTTTTTTTCTTTTCTTTTATAACCTTTGCCAGAAATTCATCATTTTCTTCTAAGTTACTCCTATCATTTTCCTTATGATAGATATGATAAGTCAGACCACTAAATTTAAGTCTCTTTTTACCTATTCCGTTATTAAAGAGCCTGACTGCTATTTCGCTGTCTTCCCTTCCCCATCCTTGTATTTTTTCTTCAAATCCGTTTACTGTTATCAGGTCTTTCCTGAAGAATGACATGTTACATCCTCTTATTCCCTTCAGTTTCCTATCCTTTTTAGTAAAAATCCTTGAAAGAAGTCTGTTCCTTATCATATTAGCTTTGTTTTTCATCCCTTTTGAAAAAAACGCTCCAGGTAAACTTATTTCTGTACCACTTTTTATTTCTTCCGACTTTTCAGGAGACATTATTACCCTCGATCCCTGTATGAAATATCCTTCCTCGCTGTTTTCAATATGATCCTGTACAAAATGCCTATCCAATACGAGATCTCCGTCAATTATTATAACATATTCTCCTTTGGCTTTACTTATAGCCCTGTTCCTTGACATGGAAAGCCTGAATCCTTCATCTTCCTGCCAGGAATGGATAATATTAATATTGGGATAGCTTTTAACAAATCTTCCGATAAGTTCCTCCGTAGCTTTGCCGGAACCATCATCAGCTATAATTATTTCCTTCGGAAGTACAGTCTGCCTAATCACACTGTTTAGACAGAGCTCAAGGGCTTCAGGCCAATTATATGTTGTAACTATTAATGATGTATCCTTTCCCAGATTTCTAAAGTATTCCTCCCTTAGTTTTGTATATTTTGTCATTGTATAGATAGAGCTGTATTTAGCAAGCATATATCCTTCATATCCATCAAGAAATCCCATCTGCAGGATATACATTCTTATGAACCTGTAAGCCATCTTTGAGTATATTTTAAATATATCTGCCTTTTTTCTTTCCTTCTCATACTGTATAGCACTTTGGGTAGTATATCTGTTAAGCTTTTCCAGAAACTGCTCTATTGTATCATATGTATAATGTACTATCTTTTCATTCAGTTTTCCTGTCCTGCCCTCTGTCATATACTGTTCATGGACTTCACGTTCACTTATCTTTACCTTACCGTTTTTCCAGAGCCTTATTACATAGTCGTCCCATCCCCCAAATTTTATCTCTTTTCCAAAACATATATTCCTAAGCTTAATTTTATATATATCGTATTCACTTTTTTCACTGCTTATGAGGATTTTTATCTTCTCTTTAAGCTTCAAGGATACAACTTCATCGGCATCTAATAACAGGATCCATTCTCCTTTACATTTTTCCAGGACAGAATTTTTCTGAAGACCATAACCCTTCCATTCTTCCACAGATACAGAAGCTCCTTTCGACCTGGCTATTTCTACTGTCCTGTCTGTACTCCCGCTATCAACTACTATTATTTCATCGGCAATATCCCTTACCGCATCAAGAGTTCTTCCTATCCTGTCTTCTTCATTATAAGTTATTATTCCAACAGATAATTTCATCAGATTTCTCCTATCTCTATTTTTTATTTCTTATAAAGTCCCTAAACATCTGCATATATATTCCCGCCTTCTTTATACATTTTCTTATACCTCTCAGATGCTTAGTCTTAAGGAACAGGAAAGGCTCTAACCCTTTCCATGAATGATTCCACCAATGTATAGCATAATTTTCGTCTGTCAGCATACTTTTTTCAAACTTTTCATGTGGAAGAAAAGGATAGAAATATTCCTTTTTCAGTATGTATATCCCCTTCTCCCTGTCTATTACTTCCTTTCCTGAAAGATCATAGCCCATCTTCTCCTTCAATATATATCTTATTATCTGAGGTAAAGTAAAAAAAGGAGTTTTCCATACTTCATCTTCATAAAATTCTATCATTTTTTTTAATATTTCACTTCCTGTTTTTGCTCCAAACAATCCAAGCCCTATTCCTTCGCTGCTTTCAAAGCTTGCAAAAAAATCACAGCCTTCTATTTCAGACAATTCAGGTATCCTGGTAAAATCCTTTACAATTTCCATATCTATATCAAGGAATATCCCCCCGTTTTCATATAGATACTTCACTCTTATGTAATCTGCCACATAGGCCCACAGTTTTCTCTTGTAGCACTCAGCAAAAAACCTGTTTTTCTTCAGATGTTCATCTATATCAAATTTCCTGTCATTTATTTCTACTATCTCATAATCCGGCATATTTTTTCCCCAGGAATTATAGCATTGATAAAATATTGCAGGCTTTTCTCTGTCGCCTACCCATACGTAATAAAAACTCTTCGGGATTCCATTCATTATATCATCCTTCCTATTTCTTCCTTTTCCTTATTTCTTTTATTTTCTTTCCTGATGAGAATACTAGACTCCCGATAAAATAGATTATATACAGTTCCAGATTTTCAAACTTCCTGTATTCTGTCCTGAACAGATATTTCCTGCAGTCATCTTTAAACTGTCTATAGATTTTGTCAAAGACATCTTTCCTGTCACACTGTATAGCTTTTTTCATTGAATTTTTATAATATCTTTTTATCATATAGAATATCATGTTCCGTGTTTCTGTATTTTCTTCAGTTTTATATTTTTCTATAAGTTCCTTCACATTTTCAAAAATATCTTCTGAATGCCTTATATTTAAGACAGACATTATGCTCCCGCTTCTTGCCCTGTAATATCCGAATATCCTGTCAGTAATTTTCAGTTTTTCTGCATGATAGAACACATCTATGGAAAAGACCTCATCTTCATTAGATTTTCTTCCTATTGGGAACCTGATATTATTTTCTGTAAGGAGCTTTCTCCTGTAAACGTATATCGGAAGCCTCACATTCCAGAACTTATTTTTTAAAGCCTTTTTCATAAATTCCCTTCCGGACATTATTTTTCCTGTCAGTTCCCCCGGTATCCTTTCATCAAGTACTTCATATCCAGTAAAATCACTATATGCCTTTTCCTTTCCTACAATGATGTCCAGCTCTTGATTATTTCTGTAATCTTCTTCCAGTTCCTTTATTATTTCTTCAAATGACTCTGTCTCTATCCAGTCATCACTGTCTAGAAAATATATGTAATCACCTCTGCATTCCTGTATTCCTCTATTTCTGGCCATACTTGCTCCCTGATTTTCCTGGGTTATCACCTTTATATGGGAACAGATTCCCTCGTATTTCTTCAGTATTTCCAGAGAGCCGTCTGTAGAGCCGTCATTTATAACTATTACTTCATTTTCTATACCCTTTATGGCTAATACGCTTTCAATACACTGACTTATATATTTTTCTGTATTGTACACAGGTATAATAATACTCAATTTCATTTAAGACTCCTCCGACTCTATATCTTTATTCTTTTTCTAAAACTTTTTCCTAATCTTAAAAACATCTTCCGTAATTTATTTTCTTTATAACCTGATGTCAGTTTCCTGTAATTTTTCTTAAAAATTCTACTTTCTTCCTTATACTGGTTTTCCGTATACTTTATTATTATCTTATATAGTCTGTGAATTTCTTCTTCTAGTATCTTTCTTATCCTTTCGTCTTTTTCATCCAGCATAAATCTATAGATTTCATTTATATTTTTCTCCATATCCCGGTAGCTTTTTAATGACCTGGTAGACATTATGCTCTGTCCTCTCTGTAAGTAGTTGTAATAATAGATACCATAAAATTTTACTTTTGATGCTTTCAGCATGGTCTCTATGGTAAATATCTCATCTTCGTGTATTCTTCCCTTCTTAAAGAATATATTGTTTTCCAGTAGGAATTTCCTCCTGAATACATCATCCCATACTTCAGGGCCATGCATAAATTCCCTGTACATTTTTTCAAGATACTCTTTTCCTGTTTTTATTTCTCCTTTTTTATAATCCCTTATTTCAGTAATACATTCCAGGCTGCCTTCATTATCTTTTTCCAGTATCTTCTTATATCTTCCTATTCCTATATCTACATTATCTTCTATTACTTCCCTTATAAAAGTCCTATATTCTTCCGTATCAACAAAGTCATCGCTGTCTATAAAGGATACATATTCTCCTTTAGCTACCTTAAGCCCTCTGTTCCTTGCTTCACTCAATCCTTGATTTTCCTGGGATATTATTACTATATTTTCATTTCCATGTGACTGCTTAAATCTTTCAGCTATTTCCAGAGAAGTATCCGGTGTTCCGTCATTTATAATTATTATTTCATTCTCTATTCCAAGGTTGCATAGTGAATCTAGACATTTTTCCAGATATTTTTCGACATTGTACACAGGTATAATGATACTTAGTTTTAAAGATGACATTCTACAAACTTCCTTTTTTTCAAAATTTATTTAGCTATTTCTGTATATTATAACATAA
>JBHACQ010000081.1:0-4688 GCA_041854625.1 Leptotrichia sp.
CTACAACATGGGTCTAGGAATGAGGAGGGCACAGAGCGTAGCATCGAAGCTGGTAGAATTTGGACTGTCAAGGGACAGGATAGCAGGAATAGAGTCTAAGGGAGAAGAGGTTCCTGTAGCGACAAACTCTACATCAGAAGGAAGGGCACAGAACAGAAGGATAGAGTTCAGGCTTGTAAAAAGAGGAACTCAGCAGTAGTCAATTTTATCTATAGTAAGGCTGTCTTTAAGTTAACCATATGTTAATTTAGGCAGTCTTACCAGTTTATAATAATTATAGAAACAATAATTTCACGACCTTTGTTAATCTTTTCAATGAACAGTTAAAGAAGTTCCAGTTAAATATTTTTGGAAATATATTTATTAAGAAACTAAGAAATTAAGAAACATCTCTACTTATCTACATTTTTATAATTAATCTATTATAGTTAATTTATATATCAGATTATAAATTTTAGGAACTGAATACTCTTCAACATGTATTTTTAATATACAGATTACAAAGAAAAAATTATGATGGGAGTTGATGACATTGAACAACAATTTGAAAAAACTTGAAAAAGATTTAAGAAGTTTTGCAAAAAGATCAAAAGGTATAAAGTATACTAAAGGTCTACTTCTTGCCTTTCTATTAATGGGAATGATGTCATTTGCAAATCAGATGCTGACAGATTCTCCAGAAATAAAAGATGCAAGGAAATCTTTAAATACTTCTATTTCAGATATGAAAAAACTGTTTAGGGAAGCCAGAAGGGAAAATAACAGACTCCTCCGAAATTCGAATCTGGAATTAATCCAGCTGATGGAACAGGGGGATCATGTAGTAAAATCTACGTGGAGTTCGTGGCAGTTTGGTGTAAACTATTTCTACAATGACTGGAAGGGGGCATATAAGGGCAGAGGAGATAAGTCAGAAAAATACCCGTTTGAAGGTATATTTGTAAGGAGTGATGATATATTTGAGAGGAATATATCTCCTTTGAGTAACTGGTACAGTAAGTTTTCAGTAAGTAAATCAGATTTATTTTCAGCATCAACAAATAGAAGGGGAAGCTTAGGAGGATATGGATTGGGAAGTACGGAACCACAGCAGGAGGAACTGGTAAGTGCTAAGGCGGAGGTAGCAATAATTCCAAGAACAGTAGTAAAAACCCCTTTAAATGTAGCAACTCCTACAATGAATGAACCAAATCCTGTAACTCCATCAATAGTAATAAAACAGCCTAAATCAATAAATGTTATAACACCTTCAGAACCATCTGTAAATCCTGTCTTACCGGAACCAAATGCCAGTCCGTTTGTAGACTACTGTTTTACCGGATGCGGAATTTCTCATGCTTATGGACCAGGAAGGTCCAGATTACCAGGAGGAGATGCTGTTTATTATGCAGGGGTAGATTCAAATGGAAATCTGACTGATGCTGAACGACCGTCACAGGTTGTATATATAAATAATTCAATTAATACAGGTGGACATGGTTTTTTATATAGTAACGATAGTACAGGAGTAACAATGCATCTTGCAGGAAGCAGTGACGGAACAAAAAATGTAGGAATCGGGAAGAAAGTAGCGGGTCAGATTGGTATACACTCTGTTAATGATGGGAAATTGAGAAATATAACAGGAAATTTATATGGAAGGGCAGCTTTCCATTCAATTGAGACATGGCATGCAGGACAGAATGAATATGAGAATGTAAACGTTAATATAAAGAAAGGTGATGACAATACAATATTCCTTATATATCCAGCAGCATGGGAAAGCCTGCTTTTACATTATACACCTAGGGGTACTAGGAATAAGAGAGGTAGTTTTGATGGAGTAGTAAATGTAACTATACCTTCTAATTCTTCAAGAAATATCATTTATAGTGCATTAGGAGTGCAGGCAAGCTTTAAAATAGAAAGTAAGGGAAATTATATACTTGAAGGAAAAGGGAACATGGTTTATTCAGGATATGGATATTCCCCTAACTATCAAAATCTGGTAGGAGAATCTTTTACTGACAGCCGTTCAAGGACTACAACGGTTCAGGATACAAATGGAGGTCTGGTTCCTGATGCAGGAAAAGCAGGAAACGGTATGGTTCCTTCTATAAATTTTTCAAAATATACTGAATCGTATGGTGATGATAATATAATCCTTTATTTTGCCAATAAAAATAAAAATGCAGCAGGGGATCCTTATAATGAAGATTATACAACAGGTGCCAATTCTACTGACAACTGGAAAGAATCAGTAGTAGGAATATATCAGGGGGAAATCGGAGTAAAGGCAGTTATAGGGAATAAACTTAATATTGCCGGAACAGGTTCACAAACTGGAGGAAACGGGTATGTAGATCAGGAAAATTGGGTAAATGCCAATGTCGGAATCTTTTCAAGATCAGGTCAGAGAGCTGAAATAATCCCTACAAAAGATATGAACGCTATAAGTATTTTTGATAAAGATCCTATACATTCATTACAGATAAATGATGTAGATATACAGTTTGGAAAATATTCAAAGAGTGGAATTATGTTCGTTTCAGAGTACGGAACTGTTATGGATGTAGCTAAATCAGGTAATAATAAAAAAATAGTAAGCATAATGACTGGAACTATAAAAGATTCAGGAGCATTAGGAGGAGCAACAGGAGCAAATGAAATATCTGCTGACGAAAATTCAACTACAAATAAGGCTGCAACAGGGACAATAATAGCATATTCAAATGGAGTATGGGATAACAGCAGACACAATATGAGTAGTGACACAGCCGGTAAGCTTAACGGAAAACCTAGTGAAATAAATATAGGAAAAGATGTACAGATAAGTGCAAAATATCTATTAACATCAGGAGATTTAGGAACATCCACTGAAAAAGGAATAAATCCGATTGCATACCTTGCAAAGGATGGAGGAATAGTCAATGCTGAAGGTAAAACAGTTGCAAAAGGGTTCTACACGATAATAGGCTATTCAGATGGAAAAAATGCAACATATAATAAAAACTCTACTATAAATATTAAAGGGGATATAGAAGCCGTTGATGAATGGGTATCAAATGACAATAAGACAATACCGTATATCTATAAGAATATAGGAGGCTTTGCAAAAGCCGGAGGTAATATAAATATAGATGGTAAAGTAAAAATAAGAGGTATAGGAGCCATTGCCACAGGAACTGGTTCAATCGTTAATATGAACTCAAATAACGATATAATCTATTCCGGAAGAAATGGTGCGATTGCGGCATTTAATGGAGGAGTAGTAAATTTTGGGAAAACGGGAGGAGCAGCAGGGACTAATAAAATAATTCTTCAGGATATCAGCTATATAGATAGCAACGGTACTCTTAAGACAACAGGAAGCCATGACAGTACAACACCATTTTATACTGATAGCGGGAAAATATATTTTAACACGGATACTGAAATAGAAATGCATAATGGACTGATAATCCCTGATACTTCCAATTCAAATTTTTATTCTCAGACATCAGCAGCGTTATCACCTGCAACAAAATATTTTAATATGGGTAAAGTAAAATATAAAATTGTAGGAGATAAAGTAACTTTTGGAGTATTTAAAGGGAAGTCAAATGTCATCTGGAATGGAAGTAGCCAGGATCTGGCAAATGGTCTAGGATTTAACGGAATCATAAACTTTGTATCCAGTAATCTAAATCCATTTGTTAAGACGGTATTTGAAAATTCAGATATAACACTGGATACGACAAGTACAGCTCCTGGAAGCAATAATACAAATGCGGCTATAAATCTTACATCTGCAACATACACTGACGAAAAGTTTAATGCACTTTCAATGGAAAGGTCAAGGGTGACAATTGCAGCATCACAGACTATAAACTCTACAGGACCTATAAACTCTAATGCACAGGGACTGTCAATGGGATCAAACAGTAATGCGGCTTCAAATTCTGAAACAGCCTACTATAATTACGGTACTGTGTCAAATACAGGCGGAACTTCTGCTGCAAATATAGCAGGGATAAACGTAAGCTATGGAACTATTGAAAATAGAAGTGGCGGGAAAATAACAGTAAATGAAGGAGCAGGAATTTACGGAACGAATGGAAGTAAACTTGTAAATAAACAGGGAGGAACAATAACAGTTACAGCTTCAGGAGCAGGTATTGCTGCAAAAGTATCAGCAGATCCTACAGCTCTTTTAAATTATGGAACTGATACAAATTCACACCTTACAAGTACTCAGAATGCCATAGAAATAACAAATGAAGGAGATATTGTCACAACAGGAATGGCAAATCCTATTGGAATACTGGCACAGAATAACAGGGCAGATACAGTAAACAGAAACAGGGTAATTGTAAATAATAAGAATAAGATAACGCTTGGAGATAATGGAGTAGGAATAATAGTAACTGCAACACCGGCAATATCAGGTGGGAATCCGGTTCACGGAGGTACAGTAAACTTGACAGGTACAGGATCTTCAGATATAGTGACAGGAAAACGTGGAACAGGAGTGTATGCCCAGAACTCTACTATTAACTTATTAACAAATTATGGAATAGAAACAAAGGAAGACGGAGCAGGAATATATGTAAAAGGGACATCTTCATCTATTAATGGTAGCGGGAAAAAATTTGTATATAAGTATAATGGTTCTGCTACAGGAAAAGGAGTCGGACTTGTGTTTGGTGGTCCACTTTCAGGGGAAGTAG
>JBHACQ010000082.1:0-3016 GCA_041854625.1 Leptotrichia sp.
TCTTTTTCTATAATCTTTTTCGTATGCCATAATACTATTATACCACATTTTTGAATTATTTTTATATTAGTTTTACTATAATACCAGGACAAACGCATGAAAAATAAATTTTCTTAATATCTTTCAATTCCAGTTTTTTAAACCAGTAAATTGCATTAAAAAATTTCTGAAATCCATTGATACTGCCAGCCTCTTTCTCTTGTAACTCATATTCTCTTTCCTGTATGTCAACTCTTTCAGTATATTTATTGATAATTTTCTTAATATGTTCAAATTCTTTGCTGCCGTCCTGTTTAGTGTCCTGTTACTGTCTTCCCTGAATACAACATCCAGTACCCAGTGAAGGCTCTCTATCCCCCAATGTCCCCTTACTGCTCTTGCAAATTCTGATATCTCTTCCGTTATGCTCATTATGTAGTATCTTGTATGGCTTGTTACTTCCCCTCCCTTTTCTATACTTAATTTACACATACCTATCCCTTTTAATTTTTTCCACCCTGTATGACGTTTATTTAACCATTTTGTATTATCTGTCATGTAGTATTCCCGTGTTTCTATTCCTCCTCTTGCCTTCTCCACTGTCTTGTAATATTTCATTCCCCTTTGAAAGTCTCTGTCATTCATATACTCTGACACGTCCTCATAAAGATCCTGCTGATTCTTCTTCAATGCCAGACAGTAATCTCCTCCTTCTCCTGCTATTTTCTCAACTATCTTCTTCTGTGTTCCTATCGCATCTATTGTTATGATGCAGTTTCTTATCTTCAAGTTTTCAAGCAGCTGCATTATCCCTGCTATTTCACGTCCTTTTCCCTCTACTGTTTCTTGTGAAGAGCATACCCTGTCATTCTGTGAATACGCTGTCATCACATGCAGTGCCTCTTTATCTTTATTCTTACTCCCTCTCATTGTCTTGCCGTCTATGTTGAATATTTTCTTGAGCTTTTCATCTTCCTTCTCGCCTAAAAGCCTGTTCCATCTGTTAACCACTCCCTGCATTGCTTCCGGAGAAATCGTTGATATTACCCTCTGAATTGTATCATGTGAAGGTATCCCATTTGGCAGTTCAAGATATTTTTTCAGTATCCTTTCATAATAGTTTCCAAAATCTTCAACTTGAGTCCAGTATTCTACATTCGCAAGCATCGCAAGAAGGGTCAGTATCACTATATCTGTCAGTTTATGCTTTATTTTTCCCTGACACCTTGTGTCACCTATCTGTGAAATAAAATCTATTATTTCTCCCATCTTTGTTTCTTCAATATCTTCTATTATTTCAAAATCAAAAATCTTATCTGACATTTTTATCAGCTCTTTTCTTTCCTATTTAATAATATTATACCTTATTTTTCATGCGTTTGGCCTGTGATATCACCATGAAAATTATACAATGTTTATTTAAATTTTACTATACTATTTTTCAAAATTTTTCTTCTCTCATTAAATCTAAAGATGATGAAATTAATTACCTTAACAATAAAATCACCTCTTTAAATAAATCTAACGATTCATTGAAAAAGAAAAATTCTAAGCTTAAACTTGAAATCAAACGCCTTAATGGTAAGGTTATACAAAAACATAATGTTACATCTGTTTCTCCTAAGTACCAGCCTTTTGCTGTTGATAAGCCTCCTATTAAGAAAATCTCTCCCAAGCTTGATTTCAACGAACTTATCGCCGGCAGAACCTTTAAAGTTTCTAAAATTGTCCGTGAAGGAAGAATGCCTAACCCTGAGCAATGCTGTCCTAACTGTAACTCTCCATCTGAGTTTCATTCCCTTCATACTAAAAACCAGAAAAAATGCAAATGCTGTAACTACCATTTTAATATTAAGTCTTTTCAAGAAAGGAATAGACATAATCACCATAAATTCTGCTGTCCATACTGCGAGAAATCTCTTGATAAGATTAAACAGAAAGCTGCTTTTGACATCTTTAAATGTAGAAACAAAGACTGTCCGTACCGTATTCAGTCCAAGAAACACTCCAAACATCATAGAGACAAGATTTCTTATATCTACCGGCATTATCACATCGAAATTAAGGATATCCTGTCTATTATTAATGACTCTGATGTCCAGAGTAATTTTAACTTTAGATTCAGAAAGTTTAATTTCGATATTTTTACTAAAATCCTTACTTTCTCTGTTAATCACAAGCTATCTAACCGTGCCTGTTCTCAAGCCATGACTGATTTCTTCGGCGTGAAGATTTCTCATACCCAGGTCGCTAATTACTGCAGTAATGCTGCCAGTGTCATTGCAACCTTAAATCATCATGCCCCTGTCAGAATATCTGACAGCTTAGTAGCTGATGAGACTTACATTAAAGTTAAAGGTAAAATCCACTATATCTGGATTATCTACGACTATCATTACGGTTCTGTCATCTCCTATCATATTTCTGATAAGAGAGATACCGAAGCATGTATCACTGCCATCGTCAAGGCTCTGCACAAATACAAGGATAGACCTGAAACTATTAATTTCTTATCTGATGCATACACTGCATACCCTTTAGCTTTACAGTATGTCAGTGCCCATTTTAATATTGAGTTTAAACATACTGCTGTTGCAGGTTTAAAAGCACAGCCCGGCGAAGATCTTACCACTAGAAAGGCTAAGCAGAGAATCGAAAGACTTAACCGTACTTTTAAAGAATCATACCGTGTTACTACCGGGTACAGCTCTCTTGAAGGTGCCAGAAAATCTTTTGAACTTTGGATGTTTTATTACAACTTCTTAAGAATTAAGGTTAAATCAGTTATTAATTCACTTTCTTTCATCGAAGAAGCTATCGGTACTGGTCACCTGATCTCCAGTTCTAATATTTTCCTTTAACAACTTTTTACAAAGTTGTATTTTGTAGTACACTTCCATTTTATTTTTTTTTCAATCTAGTTTTATTTCTCTTAATTTTAGTAATTTTCAATAAAATATCTTTAAAAATCTCTTTTTTTCATATTTTATTTTACATTACCCGCTCTTAAATAACTTTTTCCAAATTTCCATTATAA
>JBHACQ010000083.1:0-2666 GCA_041854625.1 Leptotrichia sp.
AAACTGGATATAAATAATGAGTTTACTGCTAAATTTAAGATAAAGGCAGGAATAGAAAGTAGGTAATGGAAATTATATACGATGAAAAAGAGAAAATATTTTTATCTTTTTCTTTTCTATATTTCCATCTCTTTTTCTGTTTTTTAAATTTTTCACTTTACCGTTACTGTTGATTTTTAAAGATTTTTTTGAAAATTCATCTGCCTGTTGTTTTGTTTCATCGTCTATATTTATAGTTGTGGTTGCCATTCTCATCACATCTTATATTTATTGTATATTGATATTATACATATAAATATAAGATATTTCAACTATACTTTATATTTTTCTATATATCAGGACAAGGGGTCAAAACCCCTTGCTTTTATTTTAATATTTATAATTTTTACTAGTCTACTATCTCAGCTTCCTGAACATCATCTGCCCCTGAATCTCCTGCATTTTCTGTTCCCTGTTCAGCTTGTGCTTTCTGTGTCGCCTCCTGATACATTCTAGTTGCAAATCCCTGTGAAACTTTTGAAAGTTCCTCAATTCCCTTTCTTATAGCTTCAATATCATCTCCATCTTTTACTTTCTTCAGTTCTTCGATAGCTTTTTCGATATCTTCCTTTTCTGTTCCCTGAAGCTTATCTTCATTTTCCTTTATAGTCTTTTCAGTTGCCATTACTAACTGGTCTGCCTGGTTTCTAGCTTCTACCAGTTCTTTAAATTTAGCATCTTCAGCTTCATGTGCTTCAGCATCCTTTTTCATTTTTTCTATTTCATCTTTAGAAAGATTAGAAGATCCTGAAATCGTTACCTGATTTTCCTTTCCAGTTCCCAGATCCTTAGCGGAAACATGTACTATTCCGTTAGCATCAATATCAAATGTTACTTCTATCTGAGGTATTCCCCTTGGTGCAGCAGGAATGCCTTCCAGATTGAAATCTCCCAGTTTATGGTTATCTGCAGCCTTTGCCCTCTCTCCCTGTAAAACTACTATTGAAACTGCCGGCTGATTATCTGCAGCTGTTGAGAATACCTGAGACTTCTTAACAGGTACAGTTGTATTTCTTTCAATTATTTTTGTAAACACTCCACCTAAAGTCTCAATTCCTAATGATAATGGAGTTACATCTAACAGCAGTACATCTTTAACATCTCCCATTAATACTCCACCTTGAATAGCTGCTCCTGCTGCAACAACTTCATCAGGGTTAATTGATTTATTAGGTTCCTTTCCTAAGTAAGATTTTACCCAGTCCTGAACTGCTGGAATCCTTGTAGAACCTCCAACTAACAATACTTCATCAATTTCGCTAGGACTTAAGTTTGCATCTTCTAAAGCTTGTTTTACAGGTCCTTTTGTAGCTTCTACTAAATCCTTTGTAAGTTCATCAAAAGCTGCCCTAGTCAGTTTCTTTTCCAAGTGTTTAGGTCCTGAAGCATCCATTGTGATGAACGGTAATGAAATTGAAGTTTCCAATGTCGTAGATAATTTCTTCTTAGCGTCTTCAGCTGCATCTTTTAACCTCTGTATTGCCATCTTGTCATTTCTTAAATCAATTCCTGTTTCCTTTTTGAACTCATCTGCCAGCCAGTCAATTACCTTCTGGTCAAAGTTATCTCCTCCCAGATGGTTATTTCCTGATGTGGATATAACTTCCACTACTCCGTCTCCGATTTCCAGTACAGATACGTCAAACGTTCCCCCTCCAAGGTCAAATACTAATACTTTTTCTTCCTTCTTCTTATCCAGCCCATAAGATAATGCAGCTGCAGTAGGTTCATTTATTATCCTTTTTACTGTCAGCCCTGCAATTTCTCCAGCATCTTTAGTTGCCTGTCTCTGAGCATCTGTAAAGTATGCCGGAACCGTTATTACAGCTTCCTTTACATCCTGTCCTAAATAAGCTTCAGCATCCTTTTTCAGCTTTTTCAATATCATAGCTGAAATTTCCTGCGGTGTATAGTCTTTTCCATGTATATTTACTTTATAGTCTGATCCCATATGTGTTTTTATTGAAAGTACTGTTGAATCAGGATTTGTTATAGCCTGTCTTTTAGCTATTTCTCCTACTATTATTTCTCCATTATCCTTAATATTTACAACTGAGGGAGTTGTCCTTCCACCGTCACTGTTCGGTATTATTGTAAAGTTTCCACCTTCCATTACTGCCACACAGCTGTTTGTTGTTCCTAAGTCTATTCCTATTATTTTACTCATATTTATCATTCTCCTTTAATTTCTTTATATATTATTTTTTGTTTTTTACTCAATTACCTGTTATTTCTTATTAACCGTCACCATTGCTGGCCTTATTACTTTCCCTTTCATCTTATAACCTTTCTGGAAAACCTGTACAACCACATTATCATCAAGTTCTTCCTTGCTTTCAGTCGTCATAGCCTGATGTTCATAAGGATTGAACTCCTTTCCTTCTGCCTCCACTTCTTCAACTCCTTCTTCTGTCAGAAGGTTCTTCAGACTATTTAAAATCATATTTACACCTTCCACAAGTGATTCAAAGTTTTTTTGTTTCAGCCGAAGCACTTACAGCTCTTTCCAGATTGTCTACATTATCAAGAAGTTTTACTACTATCCCTTCTGAGGCGTACTTCTTCATTTCAGATACTTCACTTTCCTTTCTTTTTGTAAAGTTCTGAAATTCTGCAAGTTTTCTTGT
>JBHACQ010000084.1:0-4817 GCA_041854625.1 Leptotrichia sp.
AAAACAGGGATATTGTAAATAATAGAGTTAATAAATACACAAGTACATTATTTTCAAATTTTTCTGATAAAAAATAATGAAAGAGCAAATAATATGCAAGTATAATATCCCATATTATTTAATTTCTTCATGATGGGCCACCTCTTCATTTTATTTTATAGTACATTAAATTATATCATAAATTGCTTTTTTTACATAATAAAGTCTCTCATAAAATTAAATAGTATTTTTAAACATTTTTTCGTTATTCACAGCCTCCTCACAACTTCTTCATATACCCTGTCAACAGTTATTGAAGGTATTTCCTTATAATAATCCTTTCTATATTCATGCTGTCTTTCCGGAATATTTTCCATATTATTTTCATAAAAGATGTTGTCTTCTATCACTACGCTCCTGTCTGACCATGGAAAGAATCCAAGGCATCTTTTCCCAGGTCCGAATATTCCTATAATAAACGGCTTGTCAAATCCGCTTCCTATATGTACGGGGGAGCTGTCATTACTTACTATGACATCTGCTTCAGAGAGCAAGGCTGAAAATTCCAGCAGACTCACTTCTCCCCTTAAATCTGTAACATTTTCCTTCCCTTCAAAATCAAGCGGAAGAGACTTTTCTGCCTTTCCTCCTGTTATTACAATAAGATTTCTCCCCTCATTTGAAAGCCTTGATATGAGCTCCCTATACTTTTCTATAGGCCATATTTTTTCAGGTCTCTGACTTCCCGGAGCAATTACGATAAGTTTGTCATAGTCCTTCTTTTCCAGTATTTCCTTTATTTTTTTAAAATCTTCTTCTGACGGATATATTCTTACCGGTATTTTAGAGCCGTTATATCCCACAAGATCAAGAAGCCTCTCCACTTCATGTTTTTTCATATCATAATGTATTCTTTCCTTTAGCAGCCAAGAACCGGTAGATACGTCAAAGCCCACTATCTTAGGAATCTTAGCAAGCCGTGCCAGAGCTATTGACCTTATGAACCTATGGGGAATTACGGCATAGTCGTATTTCCTTCCCTTCAGTATTTTCAGAATCCGTAGGAAGCCTTTTATTCCCCTGTCCGCTCCCTTCTTGTCATATGTCAGTATTTCATTTAAGTTGGGGTTGTTACTTATTATAACCTTGTTTCCCGGCAATGTAAGATAATCTATTTCCGAATCTGGATACATATCCTTAAGCCTCTGTATTAAAGGTGTAGATAAGACTATATCTCCTATAAAGGCTGTATGTATAACGAGTATTTTCATAATAATCCCTTCTGTCTTCTGTTTAATATCCCTTATTATAGCACAATTTTGTCCTGTTCCTTATCACCGTCTTCTGACTTATACAAATTCCTTATATCCATATATTCCCTATTAAGGTATATTATACTTACTACTATGAGGAAATAGACAGTTATAGATGCATCTACTAAAAGAGCGACAATCTGTACAGAATAATCGAAAATCCCTCCAGCTACTAAGGAACGGATGTAAAGTAAAATATTAGAAAATAATACTGAAGAAATAAATATTATTACCAACGGAAGTAAGATTCTTCTCTTATTTCCTCTGCTGAGGTAAAAACCATACTTTATAGCTTCTAAAAATTTAATATCCCTTGACATATAAAGGGGAAAAAAATAAAGGGATTTAAGCATGAAGTTAATTAACAGCACTGGAAAGAGCGACTTCACAAAGGCAGAAACTTTCATATTAAATATAACGGCAATCATCACTATAAAGCCTACAAACATAAAAGTACATACGAGTGACCTGTATACTGCCTTCCCTAATGTAATTTCTTTCTTTCCCTCTATCTTACTTATAATTTCTCTTAGCATAAGGTTGTAAAATACATAAACCAATATAATAATGAAGAACATAGTCAGTAAGATAAAAGTAAACTCTTTTATTACAGAAGTAGCCTCATTTATTACTTTCATGGCACGCTCCTGTTCAGAAAAATCTACCTTATCTATTATTTCAATATATTTCCATATCATGTTATGCTTACTCAGGACAATTCCGGAAAATATCCTCAGTATTACATAAAATGTAAAGGTAGAAATGAACCATGCTTTTCCTGTCCTTACCATTTCCATAAAAACTTTTCCTGCTTCTCTGAAATAAGTCCTTATATCTAAATATCTGCTTCCTAACAGTTCCATCAAATTTTCCATTTTAAACTTCCTTCCGTATTTTTATAAATATTTTTACCATATTACCAGATAAAATTCAAGCTAATTAGTTTATTTCCTTGAAAAACTGTCAAGCTTCCCTTTTGTTTTTAAAAATAGTTGCTCTTTTTTTTGACATATTCCCATTATTGATGTATTATATATTAAAACATTCTAATGTGAAGGAGGAAAAATGGAAGCATATTCAGATACTATAGGAAAATACACTTCAAAATCAGATAATATCCTTGAATGTATTTCATTAACAAAAATATACGGTTCGACACCGGCACTTAACAGCATAAACCTTTCAATTAAAAGAGGAAAGGTAGTAGGACTTCTAGGTCCAAACGGAAGCGGGAAGACAACGTTGATAAAATTAGCCAATGACCTTCTGAAACCTAATTCCGGTTCGATATTTATAAATGGGCAGAAACCAGGGACTGAATCAAAAAAAATAATCTCCTATTTACCAGATAAGAATTATCTTGATAAATCCCAGAATATAAATTCCATATTAAGGCTGTTTAAGGATTTCTACAGCGATTTTAATGAAGATAAGGCCCTTGAGATGTTAAACGACCTTAAAATCGATCCAAAAAGGACATTTAAACATCTTTCAAAGGGAACAAAGGAAAAAGTCCAGCTTATTCTTGTAATGAGCAGGGATGCTGACCTTTATCTTCTGGATGAACCTATAGCCGGAGTTGATCCGGTGGCAAGGGAATATATCCTTGATACCATCATAAGGAACTATAACAGAAAAGGAACCGTTATTATTTCTACACATCTTATAAATGATGTTGAAAGGGTTCTTGATGAAGTAGTCTTCATTAATACAGGGAACGTACTTCTCCATGAATCGGTTGAAAAGATAAGGACGGAACACAATAAAAGCATTGACGAATATTTCAGGGAGGTTTTTAAATGATTCTAAAACTTTTTAAATATGACTTTATGAACATAGGGAAAAAGCTGATCCCTTTCTACATTACCGTTTTAGTTATAAGCATTATAAACAGGTTCCTTATTATTACTGCAGATTTAAATGCAATAATAAATAACGAAGGGCGTCCGACAGGATACCAGCTATTTGTACTGCAGATGCAGGTATTCCTATATACACTATTTATTATAACTATTATAGGAATCTCCATTACAACTCTTGTTATGATAATAACACGTTATAACAGTTCCATCTATGGGAGTGAAGGATATCTTACTAATACGCTGCCTTTAAGACCTTCCCAGATTATATGGGCAAAATTTATAATTTTCATTATATGGACGGTTATAAGTACATCAGTAACCATTATTTCACTATTTCTTATGGTTCCCATTGCCGTAATTACTCAGCTTCTAGCTCACAACAGAAGGTTATATGAATTTGTATTTGAACTTTTAAATATATTTAAAAATCCTGAAGTTATTTTCACTATATTAATCTATATTCTATCGAATTTTCTGATATATTGTAGAAGAATCCTTCTTCTTTTCTTCAGCATAGCCTTTGCAAACCTGTTCAGAAGTTATAAGCTGCTGATAGGAATTGTTGTATTCGTCATATGTGACCTTATTATTGCATCTATAACTTCTTCAATTACATTATTCACATATGATAATATAAGCAATATGAGTATGAGTACCAGTATACCTGATTTACTGAACAGGGGAAATATCATAATAATAATTGTAAATACTCTAATCTGTATATTACTGTTTTTTTCTACCTGCCATTTTCATAAAAACTATCTGAATCTTGAATGATGCTACCTTTATTTCCTTAAGGATGGTGTATGAGAAACTGTATTTTAGTAGATGAAGGCAGATATATCAGACTTATTTTTAATTAAATAAAATGAGGAAGTTCCGGCTGTCTGCCTTTACTTCCTCATTTTATGTATAATTATAGAATTCCATCCTAATATTTAAATTTCTGCTTTACCTTTTATCCATAGCTATAAATTATAAAAATAAATTTACTTTCCTCTTCCCGTAAAATAAAAAAAGTGGCTGGGCTGAATGGATTCGAACCATTGCATGCTGGAGTCAAAGTCCAGTGCCTTACCGCTTGGCGACAGCCCACCACAGTCTTAAATTTTTAGTTGTTCTTTAAGACAAGAGTTATTATATCTAATTTTTACTTTTTTGTCAATACCTTTTTTGTATATTGAAAAAGAAGGTAAATTGCAAGAGTTATTGTTCAAAAAATTACATAATCATTTTTTCTGACATAGCTTCCTATTTAAATTTTCACTATACATAAAATATTTAGGATATTTTTTCTCTATTTTCCACATCTTACCGTTATCTGATAAATAAGTAAATTTTACTTTCATTTTATTCTTCTCCTTCTTGATACATAGGATAGGCTGTAGTTCTGTCATTCTTTATATATCCTTCTATTTTGACTCCATTCGGTACGGTTATTTACAGATTCTATCATTAAGATAATTTGAATGTCGGTCTATTTTATTTAGAAAAACATTTTCTTTATTTTGTCTCTCAGTTCCATAACATCTTTTATTTCTTCCAGTATTTTATCATCATCTATAATATCTTCATATGGTAAGCTTATCATTATTGTTTCCAAAATTTTCTTATATCCGTATCTGTCAAAAAATAAATCTATACGACTATCATCAAATAAATA
>JBHACQ010000085.1:0-5944 GCA_041854625.1 Leptotrichia sp.
GGACAGGAAACTTGTGGACCGGGAGGAATTGCATATGGAATGCGTTCAATAGGTGGAGTACTTGAGCTGGTAGACTATATGGAAAAATAAGCTGCAGAAAAAAATTCTAAAAACAGATATAAATATTTAGTCACTCCTTATAATTTTATCTGTAAACAAGGTTAGAAAGGTCTTTTGTATATATGAATAAATATAAAAAAGTGTATTATGATATTAGAAATAAGATAAAAAATGGTGATTTAAAGCCGGGAGATTATCTAAAAAAAGAACAGGATATAGCTGAAGAATATTCAATTTCCAGACTTACTGTAAGAAAATCCCTCTCAATACTTGAAGCTGAAGGGTATATTCAAAAATTAAAAGGTAAAAAATCAATAGTCCTTGAAAAGAGGAACTTAAAGGATATTTCTTTAAATTCAATACAGACTTTTCAGGAAATTAATAAAAGAAAGAACATTAATATCCAGTCAAATGTAATCAGCTTATATATAGTTCAAGGTATTCAGGAGTTAATGAATAAATTTCAGGTTTCTGAAGAGGCTGATTTTTATAAGCTTGTACGTACTTACTCTTTAGACAAGGAAATCCTGGAATATTCTGTTTCTTATTTTGACAGACGGATAGTCCCTTTTTTAAATGAGTCGATTGCCAAAAAATCAACATATGAATATCTGGAAAATAAACTGAAGCTAAAGATTTCATATTCCCGTAGGGAAATTAAATTTAGGACTATTACTCCTGAAGAGATGCGTTATATGAACTTAAAAGAAAATGATAAAGTTGTAATTATAGAGACTCATGCATACTTATCAAACGGAACTTTATTCCAATATGAAATTACTGCTTACAATCCTGATAAGGTTACTTTCACAGCTATAGCTAAAAGATAAACTTAAGAAGTCAATATATTTCCCTATATTATATCATTATGATAAAATATTGCGGTAAAAACAGTAAAAGGGTGCTTTTCAACACCCTTAAATTTAGTTATTTTATTAAAATTACATATGTAAATCAGTCTCTTAAGTCAGATTAATTTACATTTTCTATTTTTTACAAATTATTTTTTTAAAAGCTGCTCTATCCTATCCCTTACTGAAGAAACTGTAAGTCCTATTATTACCTGGATAGCTTTTCCCTTTCTAACTACTCCGTGAGCTCCTGCTGATTTAAATGCTGCATCAGGGGCAAGTTTTGATTCATCCTTTACACTGACTCTCAGCCTTGTTGCACAGTTATTAAGATCTTCTATATTATCTTTTCCTCCAAGTGCCTCAAGTATAATTAAAGCCTGATCTTCAAGCTGATCTTTTCCTGCAGCACCTTCTGTCGCTCCTTCTCCTTTTCTAGCTCTGTAATCAGCTTTTGTATATAGTTTAGCTTCCTCATCATCATCTTCTCTTCCAGGAGTCTTAAGCTGCATTTTTTCAATTAACGTCTTGAATACTATAAAATATATTCCAGTAAATATAAGTCCTACTACTATTTGAGTTATTATCATTCCGCTATGATTTTTTGACATAGGCAGCCAGTTCAGGAATATAAAGTCAAGCAATCCTCCACCCATATTTCCTACAACTCCGAAAATATACATTACTGTAGACATAGTTGCTGCCAGTACTGCATGCACTGCAAATAATAATGGAGCTATAAACAGGAAAGTAAATTCTAATGGTTCAGTTATTCCTGAGAATACTGCTGTAAATACTACCGGTATCAGTAATCCTGCTGTTATCTTCTTTTTTTCAGGTCTTGCTGTTGCATACATTGCCAGAGCTATTCCTATTGCTCCAAAAATCTTAGAGTTTCCGTGTAATGCAAATCCACCTTGAGGAAACAATGCTTTTAACGGTTCAGTACTTGCTGCAAAATTCTGAATATTCTGTACCCAGTGTGTCTGTATTCCGCCTTCTACTACTGCTGGTCCGAATATAAACGGAGTATATACAAAGTGGTGTAATCCTGTAGGTATAAGTATTCTTTCAAGGAATGTATAAATCCATACTCCGAAAGCTCCTGAAGCCACTAGAAGTCCTTGAAGGTGAAGTATCCCTAACTGAACTTTTGGCCATACTAGAACTGTTATCAAAGCACAAGGAATCATTGCAAAGAATCCAACGATATATACAAATACTGACCCCTGAAATACTCCCAGAAAATCAGGTAATTTCTTTTCAAAAAATTTATCATGTATATAGACTGATATTGCCGCTATTATAATTGCCCCAAATAAATTTGTGTCCAATGTCTTTATTCCGGCTATCGTTGTAAGTCCACTTGTCCCTCCTGTTGCCTGATTCATATCAATACCGAAATTCCATAATGTTAATAATGCTGCAACAAAATAGTTAAAAGTACAGTATAATACGAAAGTCTCCATACAAGCCCTTGCATTTGCCTTCTTAGCCAGACCTATAGGCAATCCTATTGCAAATAGTAAAGGCATCTGTCTAAATACAGTCCATCCTCCTTCTTCCACAAGCTGCCAGAATTTAAACCAGTTTGTTTCAGGGTTTGCTATGCTCCCCACTATTGAAGGATTTTTCAGAACCGAAGTTATTCCTACTACTAGCCCCGTAAAAGCGAATAACAGTACAGGTGTCATCATTGCCCCACCGAAACGTTGAATTTTCTTTAACATAAAATTTTACCTCCTAAAAATATTTACTATAATTATTATTATTTACTTATACATTTATACCCCATCTTTTCCCTTTTGTCAATACTTTTACGTAAATGTTTTTTTATTTTTTTTAAAATCATATAAATACTATGTCAGTCCCTTATTCTATAACCAGTTCTACCTCTACTCCATAGTGGTCTGATATTACAGGTCTGTTTTTTCCGTTAAATATGACCGAACTTTTTAGTACTTTGACTTTCCTGTCTATGAAGATATAGTCTATCCTTTTTTTCCCCATATCATTATCCCAGCCATGAATATTCTTGGAAACTGTTATTCCGCTGTCTTTTTCTTCAGCCATCTCATAAGTATCGTACAGTCCCTGTTCCTTTATTTTTTCATAATCTTCTGTAGAAGAAATAGCATCTGTATTAAAATCTCCCATGAGGACTTTTATTACGTTATTCTTATTTCTGTTCAGTACAGTCTGAATATTATCTATCACATTTTCATCTTTATTTGTAG
Organism: Leptotrichia sp.; assembly: GCA_041854625.1. Lineage (GTDB taxonomy): Bacteria > Fusobacteriota > Fusobacteriia > Fusobacteriales > Leptotrichiaceae > Leptotrichia_A. Next base: position 3,149 of record JBHACQ010000085.1, read on the forward strand.
GCAGATTCATATGACAGCTGTAAAACTCCATTTCATGTCCTTTGTACTCTATTTCTGCACTTATAATCTTCCTGGAAGATATAGATCTCACAGTATGGGATCTTGTACAGTAGAAGTCATCTGTATTCTTCAGTTCATGTTTAGTAAGTATCCCTATCCCTTCATCATAAATCCCGTATCCTATATGAGAATTACTCCAGTGATAGTAATAGACTGTATCAGTATATTCAGCAATCTTATTCAGAAGTATCCAGCCATAGTTGTCTTCCCTTATATCTGAATATACGACAGGACTGGTCATAATCTGATTTACTTCCTGCATTGCCACTATATCATAGTCATTTTCTGCTATAGTTCTTGCAAGAATATCTATCTTTTCCAGCTGATTCTCTTCTATCCATGCATGGACATTAATTGTAAGCAGTTTCATAATTATCCCTTCACTTTCCATATCTCACTTTCATATTGTCTAATTGTCCTGTCTGATGAGAAAAACCCTGCTTTTGATATGTTTCTGATTACCTTTTCATACCATAGTTCCTCATTTTCATAATCTTCCAGCATCTGTTCCTTAATTTTGTAGTAATCCTTTAAGTCAATCAGTGTCATAAACCAGTCTTTTGTTACAAGCTCATTATATAGTCTTTCAAGCCTTTCTTTATTACCAAGCCTAGCAACTTCATCCGATTTTATAAAGTCTACAACTTCCTTAATTTCCTCATCTTCATAATATTCCATCGAAACATATCCTTCTGTTTCATACAATTCAATTATTTCATCACTCTCCTTACCGAAAATATAGACATTTTCCCTTCCTGCAAGTTCAGCTATCTCTACATTTGCTCCATCCATTGTTCCAAGGGTCAGTGCTCCGTTTAACATGAACTTCATATTCCCTGTCCCACTTGCCTCTTTGGAAGCCAATGATATCTGCTCTGAAATATCTGTTGCAGGAATTATCTTCTCTGCCAGTCCTACATTGTAGTTTTCTACCAGATATACATTGAGGTATCTGTTTACACTTTCATCATTATTAATCAGTTCAGAAAGACATAATATAAGATGTATTATATCCTGTGCTATAACATATGCCGGAGCGGCCTTTCCTCCAAACAGCACCGTTATTTTTCTTTTTGGAAGTTTCCCTCTCTTTATATCCAGATATTTCCTTATGACATATAGTGCATTCATCTGCTGACGCTTATATTCATGAAATCTCTTTATCTGAGTATCTATTATGCTTTCTTCATCAATTATTATACCTTGAGTATGCTGTAAATATTCTTTGAGTTTCAGCTTATTATCATATTTTATCTTTTTTAGTTTCTGATGAACTTCCCTATCCTGTGCAAACTGAAGCAGCTTTTCAAGATTTTCAGCATCTTCTACATATTCCTCTCCAAGCAGCTCCTTCAGATAATCTGCCAGTTCTTCATTTGATCCTTCCAGCCATCTTCTAAAAGTTATTCCGTTTGTCTTATTATTAAATTTTTCAGGGTATATTTCATAGAAATCCTTCAGTTCACTGTTTTTCAGAATTTCAGTATGAAGATACGCCACACCGTTTACACTTGTGGAAAAATGTATGTCCATATTTGCCATATGCACCTTGTCATCCTTATCTATTATCCATACATTTTCATTTTTATATTTTTCTTTTACAATCTCATCCAGTTTCCTTATAATTTCCACTATCTCAGGAACAGCTTCCTCAAGGTATTCTACAGGCCATTTTTCCAATGCTTCTGCCAGTATAGTATGGTTGGTATAACCTGTCATATTTGAAACTATTTCAACAGCTTTTTCAAATTCCATACTGTAGTCTTTCACAAGAATCCTTATTAATTCAGGTATGACCATGCTCGGATGAGTATCATTTATCTGTACGTAGGCATAATCTGCAAGGTCATATACATTACTTCCCCTTTCCTTAGCTTCATCTATAATCAGCTGTGCTCCACTGGATACCATGAAATATTGCTGATATATCCTTAGCAGTTCCCCTTTCTTAGTACTGTCATCAGGATATAGGAAGAGGGTAAGATTTTTTTCTATATTTTCCTCATCAAATTCTATCCCTTCAGTTATAAGGTTATAGTCAATGTTTTCAATATCAAACAGATTAAGATAGTTCTTTGTATCCTTCTTATATCCAAGTACATCCATCCTCTTTAGCCTTGACTTCAGTGTAAAGTCCTTAAATTTTACATCATATACTTTATCAGTATCCCTTAACCAGCTGATATCTTCTATCCAGTAGTTAGGTTCTGTCGTCTGTTCATTTTTTTTAAACACCTGCTTAAACAGACCGCAATGATAGTTCAGTCCTATACCTTCTCCATTTATTCCCAATGTTGATATCGAGTCTATAAAACATGAAGCAAGTCTTCCAAGTCCTCCATTTCCTAGTGAAGGCTCTATTTCTATTTCTTCAATATCACTGAGTTTTTTCCCCGCTTTTTCAAGCTCTTCCCTTACTTCCTTATATATCCCCAGATTTATCAGGTTGTTGGAAAGAAGCTTCCCTATAAGGAACTCTGCTGATATGTAATATACCTTTTTTTTAGAGTCATTTATATTTTTTATATCACTTTCCTTTTTTACATATTCCAGTAAATTATAATATATCTCCCTATTGGTCATTTCTTCCAGTTTCTTATCCTGTCTCTGCATTAAAAATTGTGTAAAATTGCTCATTACTCTTTTGTCCTTTCATAAAAATCTCTCTAACGTCAACTAATAACATTATACATTATGGTTTTGTTTTTGTCAATACATTTACGTAAAAGTTATAAA
>JBHACQ010000086.1:0-3388 GCA_041854625.1 Leptotrichia sp.
ATTTATACGAAACAAATTTAATGAAAACTTCTTTAATTACATTTATTACATTTATTCCTAATTTACTTTTTTCAAACCCCCACACATATTATACAGCCTTTAATTATATGCACTCTATCCCTATTTTTGCATATTCCTTCAGAATTTCCCGTGATACCCTCTTATCTGTTATGATTGTCGTAATGTCCCTTATATCACATACTCTGTAAGGCATTATTATATTAAACTTGTCAGGAATTACCAGAGTCACAATCCTCCCTGAAGATTTTATGAACTGCTGCTTTACACTTACTTCCCTTTCATAAGGGCTGGTTACCCCCATTAACGGATGGATTGCATAGGCTCCCATGAAACATATATCCGGATAATATCCCTTCAGCTGTTCTACTGCCAGATGTCCTACATTAGTCATGATTTTCTGGAACAGGTTTCCTCCAATCATTATAATTTCTATATTCTTATGATTACATAACTCACTGGCTATAGGCAGGCTGTTGGTAATTACAGTCAGCTTCAGGTTTATAGGGATAGCCCTTGCCAGCTGGAGATTAGTAGTGCTTCCGTCTATGGCAACCAGCTGTCCGTTCTTCAGCAGTTTTACCCCCTTCAGTGCCAGCTCATACTTCAGTTCAGGTTCAAAGTTCTCCCTTTCAGTATAATTCAGGGCATACCTGTTTAATGGCAACGCTCCTCCAAAAACCTTCTTTAACAGTCCCTTGCTGTCCATTTCAGTAAGATCCCTTCTTATAGTATCTTCTGAAACTGACAGGTCTGAAGCCAGCTCCCCTACTACGACTTTACCTTTATTATTCAATTTCATTAAGATTATGTCCTGCCGTTCATTCTTTAACATCGTATCATATCCAATCTTTTCTGTTTTCTTAAATTTTAGCGAATATCATTAAATTTTGCAAGAAAATTTTTCATACAGCTGAAATTAGTTATGAGGGCCTGTCATGACCCTCATATTTTAATATATTATTTTTTTGTTATGAAGATAACTGCTTCTTCTCCCGCTTCCACAATCCCTTCTTTTTCCACCTGTATTCCATACTTTGCCTTATCAACGTTTAAAAATGTTACCGGCGAAACTAGGGAATACCCTGATGACACGATGGCATTCCTGTCTATTTCTCCTATCTTTTCCCCTTTCCTTACTTCGTCTCCCGCCTTTTTATATATTTTAATTCCTTTTCCGTTTAGCCCTGATGTCCCCAGTCCTACATGGACAAGTATGTTGTGCTTATACTTATCCTCTATTATAAAGGCATGCTTATCTTCATATATATTTATTATCTTTCCATCTATAGGGGCTATAATCTCATCCCCTTCTATTTCTACGGCAAAACCGTCTCCCAATACTTTCGTATTAAAGACCTTATCATCTATGCTTTCAATATTCCATATCTTTCCTCTAAAGGGAGATACTATCCCGTTTATTTCTTCCAGGGAATCATGGTCTTCAAATATACAGTCTTCACACAGGCTTAAAACCTTCAGATCCTTTTCTTTAACTGCCTCTTCAGCAAAAGAAGATCCTATACCGTGAGTCCTTATTTTTTCTATATATTCTTCAAGGTTACTTTTAATTACTGAAACTGTCGGACCGTATACTACCTGTATTCCATTCCCCTTCTTTATGACACCCATTGCTCCAGTACTCTTTAATACAGATTCCTTTACAAGGTTTATGTCATTTACCTGCATCCTGAGCCTTGTCGCACAGCATGTCACATTACTGAAATTATCCAGTCCTCCCAATCCGTCTATTATAGCCTGAGATACTGTATCTTCTATAACAACGCCTTTCTTTCTTGCTTCCATCATTGCATTGTAGTCATCTTTTGAATACAGCTTCACTTCTTCATCATCGTCTTCCCTTCCCGGTGTCTTTAAGTTCCATTTTAATATTACAAATTTAAAGAAGAAGTAATAAAGTATAAAGTAGATTACAAATATCGGAAGCAGCATAACCCAGTTAGTCTTCTGGTTTCCCTGGAGTATTCCATACAACGTGAAGTCAATAAGTCCACATGAAAAAGTTGTTCCTATTGCTATATTCAGGATACTCATAAGTGCAAAGGAAATTCCTGCAAAGACACAGTGTACTACAAACACCAGAGGAGCCACAAAGAGGAATGTAAATTCAATAGGTTCCGTAATTCCTGTAAGAAAACTTGTCAAGGCAGCTGAAAGGAGCAGTCCTCCCACTATCTTCTTCTTATCATTTCTTGCACAGTGATACATGGCAAGGGCAGCTCCAGGAAGCCCTCCCATCATGAAGGAATATTTTCCTGTCATAAACTTCGCAGCATCTATACTGAAACGTGTCGTATTGGGAGAAGCCAGCTCTGCAAAGAATATATTCTGTGCTCCTGAAACCATCACTCCGTCCACCATCATACTTCCGCCAAGACCTGTCTGCCAGAAAGGAATATACCATATATGATGAAGACCAAAAGGAATCAGTATCCTCTCCATAAATCCGAATACAAATATCCCTGCATTACCTGTCGAATTTACAACTCCACCTATTGAAAATATACCCTGCTGGATAAAAGGCCATACTAAAAAGGATATAAATCCTACAATTATATATGAAAATGTACATATAATCGGCACAAACCTTACTCCTGAAAAAAATGAGATGGCTGCCGGCAGCTTTGTCTTGTAGAATCTGTTATGTAATACAGCTACTCCAATTCCTACTACAATCCCTCCAAAAACTCCCATTTCAAGGGTCTGGATTCCTAATACTGAACCTATAGCTCCATTCAGCACATTTTCCGCCACTTTTCCATCTGCAGTAATTGTTCCGTTAAACAGCAGCAGTGTTTTTATAGTCGTATGCATTATCACAAATGAAATAGCTGACGAAAGCACCGCTACTCCCTTTTCCTTCTTTGCCATTCCCAGGGCTACAGCCATGGCAAATATTAATGGCAAGTTTGCAAATATTGCCAGTCCCACATTATTCATTACTGTAAGAATGTAGTTTAACGGGCTTCCCTGTGCCAGTATCCCTTCCAGATGATAGTATGAAATTGTCTTAGGATTCGTAAATGAAGCCCCTAGACCTAATAACAGCCCTGCAACAGGCAAAATTGAAACCGGCAGGAAAAATGCCCTTCCGATAGTCTGCAACACTAGGAAAACCTGATTTTCCTTCTTAACCTTTTCCATAATTTATCCTCCATATAAATAAAATATCGAAATAAACCTGTTTACCTTTATTAAAACGTTTTATTTGATTTTGATTTATTTCGTTTTGTTTCTTTTATTCTATTATAACTCTAAATTTTATAAAGTCAAGTATAATTTTTATATTTATTTGCAGTTTTTTGCATTTTTTATCCTATTTTTATATTTATTATATTTTTTTATAGTC
>JBHACQ010000087.1:0-4522 GCA_041854625.1 Leptotrichia sp.
GGGATGTAAATATGATGTCAGATAAAAGACTGGGAGGAATGAAAATGGGAAAAATTGTTGAGAGCCTGAGGGAGAGGTTTGTAGAAAAATTTGGAACAGGACATGAAAAGGAGTTCTTTGCTCCAGGAAGGGTAAACTTGATAGGGGAACATACTGACTATAATGGCGGAAATGTATTCCCCTGTGCAATAGATAAAGGAACTTATGCTCTGGTAAAGATAAGGAATGATAATAGGTTCAGGATGTACTCTGAAAATTTTCGTGAAAAGGGTATAATGGAATTTACTCTTGAAAAGCTTGAAAATGAAAAGGAGCATAACTGGGCAAACTATCCTAAAGGAATGATAAGGATGTTTATTGAAGCAGGATGGAAGATAGACAGAGGTCTTGACATACTTTTTTTCGGCAATATTCCTAACGGAGCAGGACTTTCCTCTTCTGCATCTATAGAAATACTTACAGGGGTAGTACTGAAGGAGCTGTTTAATCTTGATATAGACATGATAGAAATGGTAAAGCTGGGACAGAAGACGGAAAACTTGTTTATAGGGGTAAATTCAGGAATAATGGATCAGTTTGCCGTAGGAATGGGGAAAAAGGACAATGCAGTACTTCTGGACTGTAATACTTTAAAATATGAATACGTGCCTGTCCTTCTAAAGGATGAAGTTATAATTATTTCAAATACTAATAAGAGAAGAGGGCTTGCAGATTCCAAGTACAACGAAAGAAGAAGTGAGTGTGAACAGGCACTTGCTGATTTAAGGAGGAAGCTTGATATAAAATCACTTGGGGAACTGTCTATTGAAGAATTTGAAGAAAATAAGGAGCTTATAGGAAATGAAGTAAACAGGAGAAGGGCAAGGCATGCAGTATATGAAAACCAGAGGACGTTGAAGGCACAGAAGGCACTCTCAGAAGGGAATCTTCAGGAGTTTGGAAGACTGATGAATGAGTCTCATGAATCTCTGAGGGATGATTACGAAGTTACAGGGAAGGAGCTGGATACTTTAGTGGAGCTGGCATGGAATCAGGAAGGGGTAATAGGTTCAAGGATGACAGGTGCCGGTTTTGGAGGATGTACTGTCAGCATAGTAAAGAAGGACAGGGTTGAAGACTTTATAAGGAATGTGGGAAAGGAATATGAGGAGAAGATAGGTTACAGTGCAGATTTCTATATTGCTGAAGTAGGAGAAGGGGCAGGGGTTTTATGATTAGTGTAGAAAAATATCTGTTTGGAGTATACGAAGGAGAGGAAATATATAAGTACGAACTGAAAAATAATGACGGATTCCAGGTAAATATACTGAATCTTGGCGGTATAATAACGGAAATATTTGTAAAGGACAGGGAAGGAGTATGCAGAAATGTAGTCCTGGGATACAGGGAACTGGACAAATATATAGATAACGGGGCCTATCCGGGAGCTGTTATAGGAAGGACGGCAGGTAGAATAAAGAAGGGCATCTTTTCGATTGACGGGATGATTTATGATCTGGAAAAGAATAATGGGGAACACTCTCTTCATGGTGGAAAGAGGGGGCTAAACTCAAAAGTCTTTAGCGTAAAGGAATCAGGTAACGGGATAGAGCTGTCTTATAGAAGTCCCCATATGGAAGAGGGATATCCGGGAAATGTGGATTTTAAGATACTGTATTCAATTAATGAAAGCAGCCATTTGACAATAGAATATGAAGCAGAGTCTGACAGGAAGACGTATGTGAACCTTACAAACCACACATATTTCAACTTGTCGGGAGATATGGAAGAAAATGGAGACATGCAGGTTCTCAGAATAGATGCTGACAGGGTATGTGAACTGGGGGAAGGACTTATACCTACCGGAAATTTCCTTAACGTAGAAGGTACGGCTTTTGATTTCAGGAGGGGAAAGGTTATAAGGGAAGGCATACAGGAAGGGCATCCCCAGTTTGATATAACGAGGGGATTTGATCATCCTTTTGTACTGAATAGTAATAAAATAGGAGAAAATCCACAGATAACATTATTTTCAGCATACAGCGGGATAGGAATGGGAATCTGTACTACAGAAAATACGGCAGTACTTTATACAGGGAACTATCTTGATGACATAACTGCATTTGACAGTAAATATGACGTAGGAAATGGAATTCCTAGAAAGAATACGAGATATATGGGGACGGCAATAGAAACACAGGATTATCCTAATGGAATAAATGAGAGGAAGTTCAATGTAAAGCTGCTTGAGAAGGGGAAAAAATATTATCAGAAGACAGTTTTTAAGTTTGGACTGGAAACATGACGGGGATATTATGTAAATCTGGGGCAATTTAAGAAATTAATGAAAGGAAAAGGTGAGAAGATAAGATGGATATATTTATGGAAGTGGAAAAACTGATGGAATATTCTGTAAGGAGGGGACTGGTTCTGGAAGAAGACAGGATCCTCATAACTAACAGGGTGTGTGAGTGTATCGGAATGGATACTTACAGGGAATTTACAGATGGGGAAAGGAAAATAATAGAAAAGGATGTAGAAAATATAAAATATCCTTGTGAAATACTGGATAATATTGTAAGATGGGCAGAAGAAAATGATAAAATGGAGAATAATACTGCAACTTTCCAGGATCTTTTAAATTCCAGGATAATGGGACAGATAATACCGAGGACATCAGAAGTGAGGAAAGAATTCTGGGACAGATATGAAAATTATGGAATAGATAAGGCAACAGAATATTTCTATGAATTCTCTAAAATGAGTAATTATATAAGGACAGACAGGATTGCAAAGAATATACACTGGTACTATGAAAATAATTATGGAAAGCTGGAAATGACAATAAACCTTTCAAAGCCTGAAAAGGATCCGAGGGAAATAGCTATGGGGAAAAACAGGATTTCAGGAACTTATCCTAAAGGACTTCTTTCAAAGGAAAATGAGGGATATATGGGAAGGTTTGACCATCCGGGAAGACAGAATCACAGAATAATCAGGCTCAATCTGACAGATGAAGAATGGTATTTCCAATATTCCCCTTATATTTATTATAATGAACATTCGATAGTATTTTCAGGAACTGAAAGACCGATGAAGATTGACAGGGGGGCATTTGCACGGATCCTTGAATTTGTCGAGAAATTTCCGCACTATTTTATAGGATCAAATGCAGATTTGCCGATAGTGGGAGGCTCCATATTGAGCCATGACCATTTCCAGGCAGGAAGACACAGGTTTCCGATGGAAGTGGCAAAAATAAAGGAAAGAATAGAATTTAAAGGATATGAAGATGTAGAGGCGGGAATAGTAAACTGGCCGATGTCGGTAATAAGGCTCAGGGGAGAAAAAAAACGCCTTGTGGACCTGTCAGACAGGATTCTGCAGGAATGGATAGGCTTTGACGCAGAAAAGCTGGACATATATTCATATACGAAGGGAGAAAGGCATAATACCATAACTCCTATAGCAAGATACAGGAACGGAAAATATGAAATGGACCTTGTATTAAGGAATAACCTGACAAATGCAAACCATCCGCTGGGAATATTTCATCCGCATGAACAGTATCACAATATAAAGAAAGAAAATATAGGGCTTATAGAAGTAATGGGGCTGGCAATACTTCCCGGAAGGCTGAAGGAGGAAATGAATAAGATAAGTAATCTGATTATTGAAGCGAGAAAATCTGAAGAGTTCAAGGAAAAGGAGTCTTACAGGCATCTATATGAAAAAATGGAAGAGGATGAGGATGTAAGGAAGCATATTGAATGGATAAGGTATCATCTGGAGACAGGAAGCCAGGAAAAACTGTCAGACAGGAATGTTGATGAATTTTTAAGGAATGCAATAGGAAAGACGTTTTCAAAGGTGCTTGAAAACTGCGGGGTATTTAAAAATAATGAGTATGGTGAAAAAGGATTCAGAAAGTTTATAGACAAGATAAATCAGTCAGAATCAAAGCAAGGTGGAGTAAGGTAGAAATAGACGGAATGAGGTAGAATAAAAAATATTTGACAAAATAAGAAAAAGTTTATATAATAAATCTGTTGCCGCTTTAGCTCATCTGGTAGAGCAGCTGACTTGTAATCAGCAGGTGGTTGGTTCGAGTCCGACAAGCGGCACCATGCTCTAAATATAAATATTCATAATAAAATCATAGAGGAACTGTCTGTTTAGGTAAAATGGAGGATTATATTCAAAATCTTTCAGATAAAGTAGACAGCTCCTGTTTTTATATTTATTGGATTCCGTCTAAGAATGTGTAACGGAACTGTGTTGGGAATATGGAGAAATACAGAAAATACAGGTAAAGTTACATATATATGGATGTGTCTGTAATGTTGAAAGTGATAATATATAAGGGGAAACAGCTTATTTTAATTTGATTTTCGGCTTGCATTTTTTTTGTAAATATGCTATAATCATTAAAAAATAATTATATGGAGGAAAGATAAGAAATGGCAAAAGCTAAATTCGAGAGAAGCAAACCACATGTAAACGTAGGGACGATAGGACACGTAGACCACGGTAAGACGACGAC
>JBHACQ010000088.1:0-3459 GCA_041854625.1 Leptotrichia sp.
AAAGTTAATATAAAATTAACTACAAATTCCAGCCCTGCAAAACAATACAACTATTAAAAAAATAAAAGCTGTATTAAATCTATCAGAATTACTTCTTAGATAAAATACAGCTATCTGCCTATATTTTTTTAACCTTTTCTGATTTATATATTCTGTAGCCTTCATCAATAGTAAGTGTCTGACAGTTTCCAAATATTTCCATCAGCTTTTTCTGAGTACTCTTTGCACCATGTTTTGTCTGGATGACGCAAAAAAATTCTCCATTTTCGTTTAAATGTTCAAATGCCCCTTCATATATTTTAAATATCGTTTCTTTTCCTGCCCTTATTGGGGGATTGGAAAGTATTACATCAAATTTATCAGTAATGCTGTCAAATCCTGAGGATTTCACTATACTGTATTCTTGAAATCCATGCTTCTTCAGATTCTCCTCACTTAATTCTAACGCCCTTGCATTTACATCAGAAAGCATTATGGCAGAATCTGGATAAAAGAATTTAAGTATAACCGATACCACACCATAGCCACATCCTATATCAAGAATTTTGAATTTTTCCTTTCCATTAAACCTCCCTTTCCCTTTTTCCTTTAAAAAGGTATTTAGCATCAGGTCTGTCCCAAAGTCCACCTTTCCTTTAGAAAATACTCCGTTATCTGTTACAAATTCAAACTCCTTCCCTGATATTGTATATTTTATAACCCTTTTTTCAGATTTTATTTCAGGATTTTCTGAAAAATAATGCTCCATACTTCACCTCACAATAATTTATAATCTATTATATATTTTATCTTAGTAATTGTAAATATAATTTGACAGGATTACTATTTTTTGTTATATTTACATATAAAGGAGCCTGTATCAGGCAGAAGATGTATGCCTGTCAGTAAATACAGTTCCTACAAACTTATATCAGGAGGATAAGATGAAAAAAATTATTGAAATAGATGGAATGAACTGCTCTAACTGCATAGGAAAAGTAGAAAACCTTCTTTACGGACTTCCTCAAGTGGATACTGTAAAAGTAAACCTTGAAGCTAAGAACGCTGAAGTAGAATTTAATGCAGAAGTTGACAATGAGCTTCTTAAAAATCTTATTGACAATGGGGGTCACTATACAGTTACATCCATAAAGGAAGTGCAGTAAACCAATCAGATGGAAATTAATACATGCAGCGACAGTTATAGTAACTGAACAACGACAACATCAGAAATATAAAAATTAAAAGGGGGCTGTTCCTAATCCTGTTAGGAACATGCTCCCTAAAAAAATTGTAAGATTAGGCTATTAGTAGAACTTATCTTCACCTACGTCATATATTCCTCTGGCAGTAACCCTTATTTCAGGAATAACAGGAAGAGCCATAAAGGATAGATTTATAAACGGATCTATCTTTTCATTTACCCCCATTTTCTTTGAGTAGCTTATCATTTCCTTTAGCTTTTTGTCTACTTCTTCATGTCCTCTGTCACTAATAAGTCCCATTATTACCAAAGGGAGAGTATGTACAACTTTTCCATTTTCAACTATAGTATATCCTCCCTGAACTTTTATGAGCTCTTCTACTGCAATCTTCATATCATTATCATTATCCCCTACAACAACTATATTATGTGAATCATGTGCAACTGTAGAGGCCATTGCTCCGTTTCTTATCCCAAATCCTTTTAATACACCTACTCCCACTTTTCCTGTATTTTTATGCCTTTCTATTACAGCAATCTTATTATATTTTCTGTCTGGAATAAAATCACCATCTTTTGTAGGTATCCTTTCCATCACTTTCTTTGTTACAATCTGTCCAGGTACAGTTTCAACTATAGGAATTTCTCCATTTCCTACTTTAAGCTGAAGCTTTTCCTCAGTAAAATCCTTAACCCTTACTGTATGTTTCAATATTTCAGGACATTCATAATCCTGATTCCTATCAGGTATGCATTTTACATCGGTACCCCTGTAGTACACGCTATCTATCTCAACTTTTTCAAAATTATCCAGTATGACCAGATCCGCATAATATCCTGGAGCTACCGCACCTTTCGTTTTCCCTTTACCGATACATTCTGCTGCCTGTATAGTTGCCATCTTATAGGCTTTTACGGGAGCCAGCCCAAGTTCTATAGCTCTTTTTATGTTATAGCTTATATGCCCTTCTTTCCTTACATCCTCCACATGCTTGTCATCTGTACAGAAACAGTATCTTCCTGTATATGCTCCATCCTTTACAATACCCGTTACAATAGAATCTAGATTTTTAGCGGCACTTCCTTCCCTTATAAATACATACATTCCATTTGATACTTCCCTTTTGGCATATTCGTAGTCACATGCCTCATGATCCGTCCTGATTCCTGCAAGGGAGTATGCTGTCAAATCCAGTTCCTCCAGCATTGGAGCATGCCCATCAATATTTTTATCCTTAAAAAGTGCCAGCTTTTCCATCATTGATTTTTCACCAGTTATTACCGCCCTGCTGTCCATCACTTCTCCAAGCCCCAGAACACGGGGATTGTCAATATATTTTTTCATATCATTGCTGTTAAGGATTGCTCCGCTGTCTTCAAATGATGTGGCAGGTACGCATGACGGAATCATTACAAATACATCAGCAGGAGTGTTTTCCGTCTGTTGCAGGATATAGTCTATTCCCTCCTGACCTGCTACATTTCCTGCTTCATGGGGATCCACTATAAATGTAAGAGTACCAGACTTTACCGCTTCCCGAATAAAATCTGACGGTTGAACCATTGTAGATTCAAGATGCAGATGGCTATCTATAAATCCTGGAACAACGTATTTGCCTGATATGTCTATCTCCTTTTCGCCTGAATAGTCCCCTACTCCTATAATTACTCCATCAGAAACAGCCACATCTCCCTTTATCAGTTCTTCTGTAAAAACATTGAGAACAGTTCCATTTTTGAAAACAACTTCTGCTTTTTCCAGCTTTCTAGCCACTTTCGAAAGCTTCAGATAATTATTATAATCCATAGTCAATCTCTCCCTCTGAATCTTTTAATCTATTATACCCCATATTTCATTAAAAAAAAGGGGAGGCAGTATATTTTATTTACGATAATTTAAGTGAAGGCAGTTTTAGTTCCTTTAAATATCTGTCTGTTATTCCCATTCTTTTAATTTCTATTCTCTTCTTTATTTTATTGTATTCAGCATCATCATAAAATATAATTCCCGTATTATTTATTTTAGAAAATATCTTTATAGTTTTATTTGAATATATTTCAGTTCTTTTTTCCCTATCTTCTATTTTTTTTATAAGTATTTCTCCTTCAATTTTCTTCTTTTCAGTTATTTCTTTAAATATTTTCTCCACATTTTTAACATCTGGGATAATAAAAGTCCTGTAATTAATGCTTTCGGCAAATGTATAGTCATTTTTAAAAAACAAATCAATATATTTATTTTCAACTTTCAAAGGTGATATGTTAATTATTATATC
>JBHACQ010000089.1:0-16328 GCA_041854625.1 Leptotrichia sp.
TCTATAAATATAGATTTGAAGATATACATCAGGATGCTTAGTAAAGACCTTTCAGAGATAAATAAAATAGATATAGGGATAATGGATTTTAAAGATATCCTATCTAAGGAAGATTTTTTTAGATTCTGTATAGGAAGAATAAAAATTAATGATATTAATTATGAAAAGTATATAAAAAGAGAACTTGGAAAAATTGTAGAGACAGATGAATATAATCATGTACTTGAAACTTTAGGAAAGGGATATAAGAAGTATTTTATTTTTTATTGGATGATAGATTATCATTTTTTGTCAATGGGAACTGATGATTTTTTAGAAAGTCTGGAAAAGAGGAATATTCCTTTTCCTGAATACTATAAAACTGAAATTATGGAGCTGTCTGAAAGAATCTTTTCCAGAAGGAACAGCTTTCAAGAGGTATAAGGTAAAAGTATATTAATATAAAAGGAGAAATGCAAGATGAAAAAAGATGAACTGGAAGGAAAGGTAATAGACAAGATATTGAATAACAGGTGGGAAGATGACATACTTCCTTTAAAAAAAATACTGGTGTATCATAAATGTGCCATCATGGAAATTGAATCAAAGTTTAAAGCCCTTGATTTACAATTTAATGTAATTCATGACAGAAATCCTATTGAAAGTATAAAAACAAGGCTGAAGTCTATTGACAAGATTATAAAGAAACTTAACAGATATAATTTTCCGTTAACTCTGGAAAGTATAGAAGAGAATATATGGGATATTGCAGGAGTAAGGGTAATCTGTTCTTTTACTGAGGATATTTATTTTCTGGAGAAAAGTCTAGTCCAGCAGGATGATATACGGCTAGTTATGAGAAAGGACTATATTGAGAATCCTAAGCCAAATGGATATAGAAGCCTTCATTTGAGAATAGAAATTCCAGTTTTTCTGTCAAGCGGGAAAAAATGGGTTAAAGCTGAAATACAGTTCAGGACAATTGCGATGGATTTCTGGGCAAGCCTTGAACATAAAATAAGGTATAATAAGCAGATTACTGAAAACATAGATGAAATTAATCATGAACTTCTGGAATGTGCTAAAATGTGTTCCAAACTGGATGACAAGATGCAGAAAGTAAAAAATAAATCCAATATTGAAAGCATGTAGGAATTAAAATAAGACAGCAGACAAAACGACACGATAAATACAATATAATAAAATCTAGAGGAAAGGAAGTAAGATGGTAAACATAGGAAACGACTGGGATGAAATATTAAAGGAAGAACTTAATAAGGAGTATTATCAAAATATGAGAAAGTTCCTTATAAATGAATACAGGACAAAGACAATATATCCTAAACCGGAAGAGATATTTACAGCCTTCAGACTGACAAGTTATAAAGAATGTAAGATAGTGCTGCTAGGACAGGATCCCTATCATGGAGTAAATCAGGCTCACGGACTGGCCTTTTCAGTAAAGAAAGGTATAAGACTTCCGCCTTCATTAAAGAATATGTATAAGGAAATTTCTGCAGAATATGGATATGAAATGAGCAGGAACGGTTATCTGGTGCCATGGGCAGAACAGGGAGTACTTTTACTTAATACGGCTCTGACTGTAATAGCTGAAAATGCCAATTCTCATTCAAAAATAGGATGGGAGATATTTACAGATAATGTCATAGAATACCTTAATATGAGAGAAGAACCAATAATATTTATATTATGTGGGAATAATGCCAGAAGTAAGAAAACGCTTATAGATACTGCCAGACATTATATACTGGAAGGTGTACATCCAAGCCCTTTATCAGCAAATAGAGGTTTCTTTGGCTGTGGACATTTCAAGAAAGCTAATGAAATATTAAAAGAACTAGGAAAAGATGAAATAGATTGGAAAATGTAGAAAAACTGGAAAAAAGTTAATAATATTATAAAAAGGATGGTGGCAGATTATGAGAAAATATTTGAGATTATTCGAAGCAAGTATTTTTTTACTTGTATCAATAGGTGCTTTTTCAATGTCAGGAGATAACAGAAAAATTTTACCGGAATCCAAAGAAGAAGGGCTGGAACTTGTATTCATTCTAGACAGGAGCGGGTCTATGGGAGGACTGGAAAAGGATACTATCGGTGGATTTAATTCTATGCTGGAAAAACAGAAAAATGAAAAAAAGGGAAAAGTTAATGTAACTACAGTTCTATTTGACAATGAATATGAAATATTACATAATAAAATTCCGATAAAGGAAGTTGTACCTATAACGGAAAAAGAATATTACGTAAGAGGAAGCACAGCCCTTCTGGATGCAATTGGAAAAACTATAGCAGAGGTAAAGGCTGACCAGAATAAGATTGACAGCAATAAAAGATACAAGAAAGTAATGTTTATAATAATTACAGACGGTATGGAAAATGCAAGTAAGGAATATACAGTCAGAGCAGTAAAGGATATGATAGAAACACAGAAGAATAAAGAGAAATGGGAATTCCTGTTTCTGGGAGCAAATATAGATGCAATCGGAACAGCTGAAAGTTTTGGAATAGAAAGGTCAAGGGCAGTACAGTATAAGTCAGACAGTGTAGGAACAATGAAGAACTACGAAGTTCTGAATGAAGTAATTAAGGATGTAAGAAACAGTGGAGAAATTAAAGAGAACTGGCAAATGGAAATAGAAGAGGATGTAAAAAAAAGAGGGAAGTAAATGATTGATGAGGGAATGGAATAATAAGAAGGAAATATAATAGGAATTTTTTAAATGGGGCTGCTATTTTGCAGCTCCTTTTATATTTAAAGATTTTTTCGGTAAAGTTAGAAATTCATTTGAAAAATTCAATGGAATATGATATAAATGTAGAAAAAGAGAGCGTGATTTTCCTGGCGTGAGAAGTTTATTTTTACTTAAAAAAGTTTTTATAAAAACTGAAGGAAAAAATGTGCCAATCTTATAGGCTCTTTATTTCAAGTAAAAGAAACTGGAAAATCTTGTTGTGGAAATTGAGTAATTAATAGAAACGGAGTGAAGAAAATATGGGAAATGGAACAGTATTAAACAGTATTGATTTCAGACAGATGGCCTTTATGTTTTTTGGAGGGCTTGGGTTATTTCTGTTTTGTATCAAATATATGGGAGATGGTTTGCAGATAGCTGCTGGAGACAGGTTGAAACATATTCTGGATAAGTACACTACATCCCCTTTTTTAGGAATTCTTGTAGGAATATTTGTAACAGCATTAATCCAGTCAAGTTCAGGAACTTCTGTAATAACTATTGGGCTTGTTGGAGCAGGGCTTTTAACTTTAAGGCAGGCAATCGGAATAATAATGGGAGCAAATATAGGAACAACGATTACTACTTTTATAATAGGGTTTAACATTTCTGAATATGCATTACCTATCCTTTTCATAGGAGCTGTATGCCTATTTTTTACAAAAATTGAAAAAATAAATAATGTAGGACGTATCTTATTTGGTTTTGGCGGAGTATTTTTTTCATTGACATTAATGTCTGATGCAATGGCACCACTGAAATACCTTCCTGAATTTAAGGAACTGACTGTAAGTCTAAGTAAAAGTCCGTTTCTAGGAGTAATCATAGGAACTTCCATAACAGTACTTGTACAGGCATCAAGTGCGACGATAAGTGTCCTTCAGAATATATATCAGGAAGGGCTTATCCCTTTACAGGCGGCTCTCCCAGTACTTTTTGGGGATAACATAGGGACTACGATTACAGCAATAATAGCAGTAATAGGTTCAAATACTGCTGCTAAGAGGCTTGCAGCTTCCCATGTGATGTTTAATGTGATAGGAACAATAATATTCCTTATATTCCTTTCACCTTTTACCATGTTCATCAGTAAGGCACAGGAAGTGCTTCATTTAAATCCTAAAATGACCATTGCATTTGCACATGGAAGCTTCAATACAATGACTACCATCCTTCTGTTCCCTTTCATCGGAGTTCTTGAATTCCTTGTTGTGAAATTAATTAAGGAAAAGAAGGAAGAAAGAAGGGAATCCTATAAAACTAGCCTGGATATGGCACTTCTAAATGCTCCTGTCATAGCCCTCGGGCAGGTAAGGCAGGAACTTATAATTATGACTGAAATGGCTCTTGAAAACTTTAATATGTCACTTGAATTTTTCCGTAACAGGAATGAAAAGGAAGCAAAGTGGGTAGAGGATACGGAAGAGAAGATAAATATAACAGACCATGACATAACAAAATACCTGGCAACACTTTCAAAGGAAGAACTGGGAGAAAAGGAAGCAGAAGATATAACAGACTATCTTGATATGTGCAGGGATGTGGAGAGGATAGGAGACCATGCACATGGAATTGTAAAGGATGTGAAGTATGGAATCAGTAAGAATCTGGAATACTCAGAAACAGTGTATGAGGAAATAGATGAATTAAAGGGTATAGTTTCAGATATGATAATAAAATCACTGGAAGCTTTTAAAACCCTCAATATAGAAAAAGCAGTAGAAGTTATAGACCTCCACAATAAGGAAAGGGAGATGGAAAAGAAAATAAGGAAGAATCATCTGAAGAGACTGACAGATCAGGCATGTGAAATTAAGGCAGGGCTTTCTTATGTGGATTTGCTGCTACATTTTACAAGGATTGCAGATCACGCAAGAAATATAGCTGAAAAAGTTCTGGCGGTAAAATAATTCGGATATTACTTATAAAAGCTGGGAGAAATCCAGCTTTTATTTAAATTTTAACTGGCTTTTTTTCATTTATTATAGAAAATCTTTATTGACTTTACGGAAAATAATGTTATAAATAATAATAACATGAATAATTCAATATGAATAATTCAGGAACTATAAAAAGTTTGAGGTGAAAAAATGTCAGAATTAAAATATCTGGAACTGCTGTCAAGGAGCTTCAGGAATATAGCAGAAACTTCCACTGAAATTATTAATTTACAGGCAATATTAAATTTACCCAAAGGAACGGAACATTTTCTATCAGATATACATGGGGAATATGAAGCCTTTACTCATGTCCTTAGAAATGGATCAGGAAATATAAGGGAGAAAATTGAAAATATTTTTGGAGAAACATTAACAGAAGCAGAAAAAAAGGAGCTTGCAACTGTTATTTATTATCCTGAGTCAAAATATGATCTGATGGAAGAGAAGAATAAGAATATGGATAAATGGATAAAGAAAATTATTTACAGGCTTATTGAAGTATGTAAGGCTGCTTCAAGAAAATATACACGTTCAAAAGTGAGAAAAGCTATGCCTGTAGACTTTGAATACATTATCCAGGAACTTCTTTATGAACATAAGGAAGATAAGAAGGATTATATAGATACAATAATAGACACGATAATTTCCATAAAATGTTCGAGAGATTTTATAAAAGCTGTAAGTGAGCTAATAAGAAGGCTTACTATAGACAGGCTGCATGTTGTCGGGGATATTTATGACAGGGGTCCATCTCCTCATTTAATAATGGACTGTCTTCTGGACTACCATAATGTAGATATACAGTGGGGAAACCATGACCTTCTCTGGATAGGAGCCGGAGCAGGAAATAAGGCATGTATTGCAAATGTTGTCAGAATATGTTCGAGATATAACAATAATGATATTCTGGAAGAAGCTTACGGAATAAATCTCCTCCCCCTTGCAACTTTTGCAATGAAATATTATGGAGATGACCCGTGTCTTAGCTTTAGATGTAAGGAAGGCATAGATGATGACCTTACTGCCCAGATTCATAAGGCCATATCCATTATCCAGTTTAAAGTAGAAGGATTGCTGTCAGAAAGGAACCCTCAGTTTGAAATGTCCAACAAGGAAGTACTGAAAAATATAGAATATAATAAAGGGACGGTCATGATTGACGGAGGTGAATATGTACTTAATGACAGGCATTTTCCTACAGTGGATCCCAGAGATCCTTTAAATCTTACAGAAGAAGAAGAGGAGATAATAAATAAACTTAAAGACTCCTTTATGAACAGTGAAAAACTTCAGAGACATTTACGTTTTCTACTTAATAAAGGCTCAATGTATTTAAACTGCAACTCAAATTTACTCTATCACGGATGCATACCCCTCAATGAAAAGGGAAAATTGACAGAAATAGACATAGATGGAATAAGATATAAAGGAAAGTCCTATTTTGACAAGATTGAGAGTATAGTGAGAGAATGCTTCTTTTATAGGGAAAATTCAGAAAAGGATAAAAGAAATCAGGATTTTCTCTGGTATTTGTGGTGCGGAAGGAATTCGCCGCTCTTTGGTAAGGATGTCATGAGAACCTTTGAAAGATATTTCATTGACGATAAGAAGACTCATAAAGAAAATAAAAACCCGTACTATAAGTTTATAAATAATAAGGAGACATGTGAAATGATTCTGGAAGAATTTAATCTGAATCCTGGAATTTCACATATTATAAACGGGCATGTACCTGTAAAGGTAAAGGAAGGGGAGTCCCCGGTTAAGTCAGAAGGAAAGCTGTTTATGATAGACGGAGGTTTTTCAAAGGCATATCAGAAAACTACAGGGATAGCAGGATACACACTCATATACAACTCCTTAGGAATCAAGATGATTTCCCTGGCTCCTTTTGAATCACAGGAAAAGGCAATAAAGGAAGGTGCAGATATATTGTCTTCTACGGTTGTATTCAGAGAAAATAAAGGGATAATAAGGGTAAAAGATACAGACATAGGGAAAGAACTCCAGAATCAGATTAATGACCTGAAGAAACTTCTGATTGCCTACCGTACCGGACTTATAAAACAGAAGGAAATTTAATTATGAACTTTATGTATCAAAGAAAATAGTTAGAAAAACTTGACTGAATATAGATGGTATGAAATCCCTTAAAATCAGGTATTATTTAACACTTGAAAAAATGAGGGATTTTTGTTATACTTTACATAACAAATGAAATAGTTTATAAAACTTATATATTCTTTGAATAAGGCAAAGAGTTTCTACAAGCGACCATAAATTGCTGGCTATAAGTGTAAGTAAATAAAGTAGTGTCTATCTGATTTATTGCTTCATTTTGTAGTGCAGCTAAATCAGATTTTTATTTTGGAGGAATAATGAGAGTATTATTATTTTCAGTTTTAGAAATATCGGATTTCAGACAAATGCTGTTGTCTACTTTGTCTTATATGAATGAGAATATTTATAGGAAAAGTGTTTTCAAGGTCTAAGTATAGCTTTACTTAGATTTTTTTATTGGATTTATTTTAACCTGAATTATCTGTACACTTCTGAAGAGTACCGATGGTCTGTCATAAAAAATCAGATTTAAACTGTCAGGCGTATAAAAATTATTTTAGGAGGAAGAAATGAATTATAGAATCTTTGTGGAAAAGAAAAAAGATTTTAGGATTGAAGCACAGAATTTATTTAATGATCTGAAGGAAAATCTTGGTATGGAATTTCTTGAAAATTTAAGGGTCTTAAATATTTATGATATTTTTAATCTCAGGGAAGAGGAAATGAAAGTTTTGGAGCAGTCTGTCTTTTCAGAAAGAAATGCAGATAATGTGTATAATTCATTGGAGGAAGCACTCGCTTCTGAAGATTCGGATAGAACTTTTGAAAAAAGGAGATTCGCTGTGGAATTTCTGCCTGGACAGTATGACCAGAGGGCAGATTCGGCAGTTCAATGTATAAATCTTCTGTCTGAAAATAGTGAAAAGGTAAGTGTAAAAAGCGGAAAGCTTATAATACTTTATGGGAAGATATCCGATTCAGAATTGGCAAAAATAAAGAGGTACTATATTAATGAAGTAGAGATGAGGGAAAAGGACTTAGATATATTGACAGAGTCATATGAATCAGAAAATAACGAAAAAGTAAGAGTATATGAAGGATTTACTGACAAATCCAGAGAAGAAATTGAAAACATGAAGGCAGAACTGGAACTGGCCATGACGGGGGAAGACCTTCTGTTTATACAGGAGTATTTCAGAAAAGAAGAAAAGAGGAATCCTACTGAAACTGAAATAAGGGTACTGGATACGTACTGGTCGGATCATTGCAGACATACGACATTTGAAACAATAATAGACAGAATACATATAAAAAATAAGGTCTATAAAGATATAATAGAAAACACTATTAAAGAGTATATAGAAAGCCGTGAATATGTGCATGGAGAAAAAATAGGGGAAAAACCTATGACATTAATGGAACTTGCTACTATTTTCGGGAAAGAACAGCGAAAGAAGGGGTTACTTCCAGACCTTGAAGTATCTGATGAAATAAATGCATGTTCCGTATATATAGATGTTCCCATAAACGGAAAAACAGAAAAATGGATACTTCAGTTTAAGAATGAAACTCATAATCATCCTACAGAGATAGAGCCATTTGGAGGAGCTTCCACATGTATTGGTGGAGCTATAAGGGATCCCCTTTCAGGGAGGACCTTTGTATATCAGGGGGTAAGGATAAGCGGCTCCGGAAATCCTGCTGAAAGGATAGAGGAGACAATTCCTGGGAAACTTCCTCAGAAAGTTATTACACAGAAGGCAGCTCACGGATTTTCTTCCTATGGGAATCAGATTGGGATGGCTACGACATTTGTAAACGAAATCTATGATGACGGATATAAGGCGAAAAGAATGGAACTCGGACTGGTAGTAGGTGCAGCACCTGCTGAAAATATAATAAGGGAAAAACCTGAAAATGGAGATGCAGTCATCCTTCTAGGGGGAAGGACAGGAAGGGACGGCATAGGAGGGGCAACGGGTTCATCTAAGGAGCATACGACAGAGTCCTCTGAAAAATGCAGTGCTGAAGTACAGAAGGGAAATGCCATAGTTGAAAGGAAGATACAGAGACTCTTTAGAAATAAGGAAGTTACAAAACTGATAAAAAAATGTAATGATTTCGGAGCAGGAGGAGTTTCTGTAGCCATTGGAGAGCTTGCAGATGGACTTGAAATAGACCTGAATAAGGTAAGGGTAAAATATATAGGGCTTACAGGTACGGAACTTGCCATTTCAGAGTCACAGGAAAGGATGGCAGTTGTAGTTTCAAGAGAAAATGTAGAAAAATTTGTCGAATATGCAACTGAAGAAAATCTTGAAGCATATCAGGTGGCAGAAGTAAATAATACGAACAGGCTTGTAATGAAATATAATAATGAAATAATAGTAGATATTTCAAGGGATTTTTTGAATACTAATGGAGCTAGGCAGAATATTGAAGTTGAGATTGGTGAATCTGGCAGGATAAATCTGGAAAGGGAGATAGCAGGAAATAATTTAAAGGAAAAATTTATTAATAATCTGGCGGATTTAAATGTATGTTCCCAGAGAGGCCTGATGGAGACGTTTGATTCAACTATAGGAAGTACTACTGTATTAATGCCATATGGCGGGAAATATCAGCTTACTCCCGCAGAAGTGTCAGTACAGAAAATATCTGTAGAAAATGGGGAAACAGATGTATCATCTATGGTAGGATATGGATATAATCCGTATATTGCAAAGCAGAATACCTTTCATGGAGGAGCACTTGCAGTAATGGAATCTATGTCAAAAATTGTTGCAGCAGGAGGGAACTATAAGAATATAAGGTTTACATTCCAGGAATATTTTGAGAGATTAGGGAAGAATCCGGAAAAATGGGGTAAACCATTATCAGCTTTATTAGGGGCATTATATGTACAAAAAGCCTTTGGTCTGCCATCCATAGGTGGAAAGGACTCCATGAGCGGGACATTCAATGAACTTACAGTGCCACCGACTCTTGTATCCTTTGCAGTAAGTGTAGTGGATTCTAATAATGTGATTTCAGGTGAATTGAAGAAAGCCGGGAATAACATATACATGATAGAAACTCCTTATGATGAAGACAGTCTGCCTAATCTGAAAGATTTAAAGGAAAATTTTGACTTGCTGACAGAAAATATTGAAAATAAGAATATAGTTTCAGCAGTTGCACTAAAGAATGGAGGATTAGGTGAAGCACTTGCAAAAATGACCTTTGGAAATAAGCTTGGTATTAATGTAGAAAAGGAAATAGAAGAAAGTCAGTTATTTAAAATAAATTATGGAAGCTTCATAGTGGAAAGTGAAAAAAAACTGGAAGGAAAGAATGCAGTTTATCTAGGAAAGATAGATGATAACGGATTTATTTCAATAAATGGTATTAAGATGGAAATAGAGGAACTGATAAGGGAATGGGAAAAACCTCTGGAAAGAATATTTCCTACAAAGAAAAAAATAGAAGAAGAACATGTGAAAACACACTGTGAAGGAACAAAGTATATTAAGTCAAGGAGCATTGAATTTAAAAATGTAATAAGCGACATCTCCAATATAATAGCAAGACCAAGGGTCTTTATTCCAGTATTTCCAGGAACAAACTGTGAATATGATCTAGAAAGGGCATTTAACAGGGAAGGTGCAAAAAGTGTGATAGGAGTTTTTAATAATCTTTCCCATGGTGCAGTTGAAGCTTCAATAGACAGGTTTGTAAAGGAGATAAATAATGCCCAGATATTAATGCTTCCAGGAGGATTCAGTGCAGGAGATGAACCGGACGGTTCTGCAAAATTTATTGTAGCTGTCCTTAAAAATGAAAGGATAAGGGAAGCCATAAATAAACTTTTACACAGGGATGGACTGATACTTGGAATATGTAACGGATTCCAGGCATTGATAAAATCTGGACTGCTCCCGTATGGCGAGGTAAGGGACCTGAATGAAGATTCTCCTACGCTGACTTTCAATGCTATTGATAAGCATATGTCAAAAATGGTAATGACTAAGATTATTTCCAATAATTCACCTTGGCTGGCAGACATGCACGAGGAAGAAATACACACTATACCTCTGTCCCATGGTGAAGGAAGGGTAATTATTACAGAAGATGAATACAAGAAACTGTATAAGAATAACCAGATAGCTACAAAATATGTAGATTTTAACGGAAAGCCTAGTATGGATACTCAGTTTAATCCTAACGGTTCATATTATGCAATAGAAGGAATGCTGGCATATAATGGAAGAATTTTCGGAAAGATGGGTCATTCAGAGAGGACAGGAAAAAACTTGTATAAAAATATAACAGGAAACAAAGAGCAGAATATCTTCAGAAATGGAGTAAGATTTTTTCTATAAAAATTGTAATTATATAAATAAACTGATAAATGGAGGAAGTAATAAATGAATGTAGCAATATTTTTTGGAAGTCAGTCAGATACAGATAAGATGAAAGGGGCAGCAAACTGCTTAAGAGAATTTGGGATTGAGTTTGAAGCATATGTATTATCAGCTCACAGGGTTCCTGAAAAACTGGAAGAGGTATTGGAAGATGTACAGAAAAGAGGAGCAGAAGTTATTATTGCAGGAGCCGGGCTTGCAGCACATTTACCAGGAGTAATTGCCTCTAAAACTATACTGCCTGTTGTCGGAGTGCCTTTAAACGGTGCTATTGGAGGGCTTGATGCACTTTATTCAATCGTTCAAATGCCAAAATCTATTCCTGTTGCAACTGTAGGAATTGATAATTCATATAATGCCGGAATGCTGGCAGTACAGATTTTATCAATAAAATATCCGGAAATAAAAGAAAAACTGGAGACATTCAGAAAAGAGATGAAAGCTAAGTTTATTGAAGATAATGAGAAAAGAATTGAAATATAGCTGAAAGATAGAAAATATGAAAGGATACGAATATGGAAAGTCCATTTATTTTTATTGATGGAGAAATATTTTTAAATGCTGACGAACTGAAAGAATGTAAGGAAAAAAATTATATTAATAAAAAAGAAGAAATTTGTGGAAAAGAATCTTTGAAACCTAATTTAAGAGAAAATATAACTGTAAGTGTGCCACCTGAAAACAAGAGTTATTATTATTATTTTAAGTTAAGCGAGAAGATGGTAACAAGAATTAAAGTGAAAAAAGAATTTCCAAGAGAAAAAACTGAGATGACTGAAAATGAAAAAATAAAAATACGTACTCAAAAATTAAGAATAATTGCAGAAGTAATAGGGTTTTATTACTATAATATGACTAAATATTTTCAGGAACAGATAGCAAGTCTGGATATTGAAAAATTATATGCAGAGTACTCAGAAGAAGGATTGAGGAAAATTGAAAGAATTATACAGGAAATAACACTGTTTTATGCAAAAATATATTATAAGTATCCCCTTATAGAGGAAAGAAAAAGTTCAAAAGAACTGTTAGAAATTATGGAGAAATTTAATATAGATGAGCAGCTTTCAGAATTAGAAAAAGTAGGTTCCTTAATAAGAGAAATAATATCCTATCAACTGAAAATAAAACAGGAAAAACAAAAAGAAATAGAGGATGAAAGAAGAGAAAAATGGAATAAAATATTTGCAGCAATAGGAATAGTTTTAGCTGTTTTACAAATAATTCAAGGTTTTTTCCCATAGAATTAAGACAGTAAATGGAAATAAAATAAAAAATAAAGAGAGGAAGAGGAATAATGGAAAAAAAAGATTTTATCTATGAAGGAAAAGCAAAGCAGGTTTATGCGACAGATGATGCGAATCTTGTAATTATACATTATAAGGATGATGCAACAGCTGGAAATGGAGAGAAGAAAGGAACGATAAAGGATAAGGGGATTATAAATAATAAGATAACTGCAAAACTGTTTTCAGTTCTTGAAAAAAATGGAATAAGGACTCATTTCAAGGAAATGCTGAATGAGAGGGAGCAGCTATGTGAAAAGCTGGAAATAGTACCTCTTGAAGTAATTGTAAGAAATGTAATAACAGGTTCAATGGCAAAGAGAGTAGGAATAGAAGACGGAACAGTACCTAAGACTACAATATTTGAAATATGCTACAAGAATGATGCCTACGGGGATCCGTTAATAAATGACTATCATGCTGTAGCTATGGGGCTTGCGACATTTGAAGAGCTGGAAGAAATATACGCTACTACTTCTAAGATAAATGACTTACTGAAAAACATATTTGATGAGGAAGGTATTACCCTTGTAGATTTCAAGATAGAATTTGGAAAGAACAGTAAAGGTGAGATACTACTGGCAGATGAAATAACTCCTGATACATGCAGGCTATGGGACAAGGCTACAGGTAAGAAACTGGATAAGGACAGGTTCAGACAGGATCTGGGAGGTATAGAAGAGGCGTATATAGAAATTCTTAACAGGCTGGAAGCATAATGGCTATAATAATAGATTAGAAAGGAGAAATCATGGCCAGAGTAAAAAGTGCAGATAAGATTGAAGAAGGAGGAATTTTTGCCTTATATTCAAAGGAACTGAGAAATGATCTGGTAGGGCTGGCTTACTACGGAATGTACGCATTACAGCATAGGGGACAGGAAAGTGCGGGATTTTCCATCTTTGACACGATTTCCGGAGACAGGCAGAGGCAGAAGACCATAAAAGGTGGAGGCCTTGTATCAGATGTATTTACAGAAGAATATTTGAAAGGCTATGACGGAAATATACTGATAGGTCATTTAAAATATGCTACAGAAGGTGGAGCTTCCAGACATAGCTATCAGCCGTTAAGGGGAGAATCTGCATTAGGAAAGCTGTCTATTGTGCATAATGGAAATCTCATAAACGGACAGGAATTAAAACAGAAACTTATGGAAAACGGGTCACTTTTTCAGACGAAGACTGACACTGAAATAATTTTAAAGCTTATAGGTAAAAATGCAAAATATGGCTGCAGGGAAGGTATGCTGAAAACATTGAAGGAACTGGAAGGAGCCTTTGCCATAGCTGTAATTTTAGGAAATAAGCTAATAGGGGCAAGGGATCCTCTGGGAATAAGACCGCTTTGCCTTGGAAGAACTGAAGATGGCATATATGTACTTTCTTCAGAATCGTGTGCATTGGACGGAATAGGAGCAGAATTCATAAGGGACATAGAGCCGGGAGAAGTAGTAATAATAGATGAAGACGGAGTAGAATCAATAGTATATGATGTCAGGGAAAAGAAATATTATTCATCCTTTGAGTACATATATTTTGCAAGACCGGACAGTATAATAGACGGATTAAGTGTATATCATGTAAGACATGAATCAGGAAGACTCCTGTATGAGCAGGATCCTATAGAAGCAGATCTTGTAATAGGAGTTCCGGATTCGGGTATACCGGCTGCCATAGGATTTTCAGAGGCAAGCGGGATACCTTATGGGGCAGCCCTTGTAAAAAATAAGTATATAGGAAGGACATTCATATTGCCTACTCAGGAAATGAGGGAAAGGTCAGTAAAGGTGAAACTGAATCCTATGAAAAGCCTCATAAAGGGGAAAAGGATTGTAGTAGTAGATGATTCCCTTGTGAGGGGAACAACTTCTAAAATACTTATAAAGATACTTTTTGAAGCCGGTGCAGAGGAAGTCCATTTCAGGCTTGCCTCTCCTGTAGTCATAAGTGAATCCTATTTCGGGGTAAATATCATAGGGAAGGAACTTATTGGAAATATAATGACTGTGGAGGAAATAAGGAAGGAAATAGGGGCTACCACATTGGGATATCTAAGTTACAGGAATATGAAGAAGGCACTGGAGGACAGGGATGTAAACCTGGACAGTTTTAAAAAAGATGAAGAAGCAGGAGATAAGAGTGAATAGGGAAAAATGGGATAAGATGGAGGAGGAGTGTGGAGTGCTTGCCATATATTCTGACAAAGTAAGGGATGATATGGTAAGGCTTGCCTATTATGGTCTTTACGCATTACAGCATAGGGGACAGGAAAGTGCTGGGATAACTCTCTGCGACTCCGTAACAGAAGACAGGATAAGGCATAAGACCATAAAGAATATGGGGCTGGTATCAGATGTGCTGAAGGAAAAGGATATGTCTTCATATGTAGGAAATATACTTATCGGACATATAAGGTATTCTACTACAGGTGTTTCTGAAGTGGAAAACTGCCATCCTCTAAGGGGAGATTCTGCAATGGGAAAAATATCCCTTGCACATAATGGCAATTTAATTAACATAAGGGAGATAAAAAGGGAGCTGATGGAAGAAGGCTCACTATTCCAGACGACAACTGATACTGAAATAATATTGAAGCTGCTTGGTAGAAATGCCAGGCATGGATATAGACAGGCACTTCTTAATACCCTTGAAAAAATAGAAGGAGCTTTTGCCCTTGTAATAATAATAGGAGATAAGCTTATAGGAGTGAGGGATCCGCAGGGAATAAGGCCGCTATGTCTAGGAAGGACTGCAGACGGGCTTTATATACTTGCTTCAGAATCCTGTGCCTTAGATACATTGGGAGGAGAATTTGTAAGGGATATAGAGCCGGGAGAAATGGTAATAATAGATAACGGACGGACAGAATCAGTAAAATATAGGGAAAATGTAGTAAAAGCTCCATGTTCTTTTGAATATATATATTTTGCAAGGCCTGACAGCATAATTGACGGAATGGATGTGTATGGTGTAAGACACGAGGCAGGAAAGGCACTGTACAGACAGAATCCTATAGAAGCAGATCTTGTAATAGGGGTTCCTGATTCTGGAATACCTGCTGCCATAGGATTTTCAGAAGCAAGCGGAATTCCGTATGGAACGGCTCTTGTAAAGAATAAGTATATAGGAAGGACTTTTATTTCCCCTTCTCAGGAAATGCGGGAACGGGCAGTAAAGGTAAAGCTAAATCCAATGAAAAGCCTTATAGACGGAAAGAGGATTGTAGTAGTAGATGACTCCCTTGTGAGGGGAACTACTTCCAGAATACTTATAAAAATACTGTATGAATCAGGTGCAAAGGAAGTCCATTTCAGATCTGCTTCTCCTGTAGTGAGGAGTGAATGTTACTTTGGAGTGGATATTGCAGGGAAAAAGGAACTTATAGGAAGTTTCATGGAAGTTGATCAAATAAGGGAAGAAATAGGAGCGGCTACATTGGAATATCTGACTCTGGATAATTTGAGGAAAATTTTAAAGGGAAATGAGTTCTGTATGGGCTGCTTTACAGGGGAATACCCTCTTGTAAACAGGGAAATTCAAGGATAGTCATATTTTTTCTGTGAAATTTTAATGTTGTAGATTAAAAAAGTGGCGAAAATAAAAATATTAAAGCTATAGATATACAGTATTATCAGGATTTAAAAAGGTTTTACAAATATCAATAAAGATAAGACAGGAGGAGAAAATGTCAATTTCTTATAAAGATTCAGGAGTAGACAAGGAAGAAGGATACAGAAGTGTAGAAAAAATAAAAAAAGGAGCAAAAAGCACATACAATGCCAATGTCATGAATGATTTAGGAAGCTTTGGAGCATTGTATAAGCTTGGGGATTATAAAAAACCGGTTTTAGTTTCAGGAACAGACGGAGTGGGAACAAAATTAAAAGTTGCATTTGAAACA
>JBHACQ010000090.1:0-14957 GCA_041854625.1 Leptotrichia sp.
AACACCAGTTTCACCGACAACAGCTTTCAAAAAAGGAGAAAAAAATACTGATCCGGTACAGATGTATTTAGGAGATATTTTTACAGTTTCAATAAATATGGCTGGACTTCCTGCAATTTCAGTACCTGCGGGATTTGTAGATGGTCTTCCAGTTGGAGTACAGTTTATCGGGAATTATTTCAGGGAAGACTTGCTGTTTAATGTTTCCCATAAATTTGAGGAAGTAAGAGGGAAAATAGAATATCCGGAGTTATAAGGATGAAGATGAGATAATGTTAAGGAAAGGAAATTTCAGAAAATGAGTATAGAATATGAGACAGTCATTGGACTTGAAGTACACTGTCAGCTAAAAACAGATACAAAAGTGTGGTGTTCGTGCAATGCAGATTATGACCATGAGAATCCGAATACATCAACTTGCCCTATATGTACAGGACAGCCGGGGGCACTGCCGAAACTGAATGAAAAGGTGCTGGATTATGCAATAAAGGCGGCACTGGCATTAGGATGTGATATTAACAGGGAAAGCCAGTTTGACAGGAAGAACTACTTCTATCCGGACTCGCCCAAAAACTACCAGATAACACAGTATTTCAGACCTTATGCAGAAAACGGGAAGCTGCATATAGTAACTAACAGCGGAAAGGAATCAGCTGTAGGGATTGAAAGGATACAGATAGAGGAAGATACGGCAAAGAGCATACATACAGGATCTGAAACATTGCTAAACTATAACAGGGCTTCAGTTCCTTTAATAGAAATAATTTCCAAGCCGGAAATAAAAAATGCTGAAGAAGCTTATGCCTACTTAAATACATTAAAAGACAGACTAAAATATACAAAAGTAAGTGATGTAAGTATGGAACTTGGTTCACTTAGATGTGATGCAAATGTTTCTGTCAGAAAAAAAGGTGAAACAGAGCTTGGAACAAGAACGGAGACTAAAAACCTGAATTCCTTCAAGGCAGTAGTAAGGGCTATAGAATATGAAACAAACAGGCAGATAGAAATTCTTGAAAATGGGGGAAGAGTAATACAGGAAACTAGACTCTGGGATGAAGAAAATGCTGTTACAAAGCCTATGAGAAGCAAGGAAGAAGCAATGGATTACAGATATTTCCCTGAGCCGGATTTACCGGCAGTTATAATTACACAGGAAAGACTTGAAAAAGTAAATGCACAAATGCCTGAATTTGCTGATGAAAAGGCAAAAAGGTTTGTTAAAGAGTATAAGTTGAATGACAAGGAAGCCGCTACACTTTCTTCAGAAGAGGAGCTGGCAGAATATTATGAAACAATAGTAAAGTTTACGGGAGATTCAAGACTTTCGGCAAACTGGGTACTTACTGAAGTTTTACGTGTACTGAAGGAAAGAAATATAGGAATAGGTCAGTTCCCTGTTATTCCTGAAAATATCGGTAAGCTTATAAAATTAATAAAATCAGATACAATAAGTTCAAAAATTGCAAAAGATGTATTTGAGATGCTGTTAATAGAAGACAGGGATCCTGAAGAAGTTGTAAAGGAAAAAGGGCTGGTGCAGATTACAGATAATAGCGAAATTGAGAAGATAGTAGAGCAGGTTCTTGAGGAAAATATGCAGTCTGTTGAAGATTATAGGGCAGGGAAAAGCAATGCCCTCAAATATCTTGTAGGACAGGCAATGAAACTTTCAAGAGGAAAGGCGAATCCTCAGATGATAAATGAAATGATATTGAAAAGGCTTTGATGATTTGGGAGAGATATGGCAAGAAAGACAGAATTTAAAAAGAATGTTGGGAAAAATATATGGAACAGTTTTAATTTCAGGATATCCGTACTGTTTGCAGGAGTAATGCTGGGTTTTGCATGGATTATTATAAATCTGTTCTATATTCAGATTGTAAAGGGCGGAGAATATAAAACATTAGCAGATGAACAGTATAAAAGTAAATATGAGATAAAATCCAAAAGAGGAAGGATTATTTCCAATGATGGGGAAATACTGGCTTATGACGGGGAGGATTATGCGATAGTGCTTGACCCTCTTCTGATAAAAAATGAAAATATTGACAGGCTTATGGATCTGTTAAAAAAGAACATCCCCTCCCTTGATACAGAAGAAATTAAACGTCTGATTATAGCAAAAAAGAAAAAAAAGGAAAAATTTCTACAGATAAACCATATGCTTGGCTATAATGAGAGGAAGATTATAGAAGATGAGCTGGATGCAGACAGACCGTTAAGTAGAGGCGTGTTCTTTTCTCCGGTGTTTAAAAGGAATTATATAAAGAATAAGGCCTTTCAGGAGATAGTAGGATTTGTGAATAATGAAAAAAAAGGAGTCTACGGAGTAGAAAAGACTTATGACAAGAGCCTGACAGGCGTAGACGGTGTAGTAGAAGGTATTAAAAATCCTAGAAATTTTCTGACAGTAGCAGGAATTAAAGGGAAACGTGATGCTGTTACAGCAAGGAATGGACACAATGTCATCCTGACGATAGACGGTGTACTTCAGTATACCCTTGATGATGAACTGAAAAGGACATTTGAGGAATATCAGGCAGTTTCCACTATGGGGATACTTATGGAGGTAGAAACAGGTAAAATACTTGCCATGTCTTCATATCCTAAGGCTGAAACTAACGTAACAGTAAAGAATAGACCTATAATAGATGTATTTGAGCCCGGCTCAATATTTAAGCCGGTTACAGTTGCTATGGGTCTACAGTCTAATACTATAACTCCTGATTCCCTGCTGAATTCTACAGGAAGTATCAGGATTGGAGATAGAGTGATAAGTGACCACAATGATTTGACAAGAGGAAATGTAACTCTGGAAAACTTAATTGCCCATTCAGGAAATGTCGGAATGGTTAGAATAGCCCAGTCCCTTGATAATCAGGACTTCTATAATTACCTTACAGCAATAGGACTAGGAAATAAGACCGGGATAGATACATATGCTGAGATGACACAGAAACTGCTTCCATTTAAAGAACTGACAGCATTAAGAAAAGCTAATATTTCCTTCGGACAGGGGATTGCCATGACACAGATTCAGATGATGATGGCACTGAATACGGTAATAAATGACGGAAAGCTTATGAAGCCATATCTAGTTGATAGACTTGAGGATGACCAGGGGGAAGTGGTACTTCAAAATACTCCTGTGGTGGTAAGGACAGTATTTGATAAGGATGTTTCCAGATATAACAGGAAATATATGGAAGCAGTTATAGTAAAAGGAACCGGAAAAGATGCTCAGATACAGGGGTATAGAATAGGAGGAAAGACAGGAACGGCACAGAAGTCAGGAAGTAAGGGATATGAGTCAGGAAAGTATTTCAGTTCATTCTTTGCATTCTTTCCTGTAGACAATCCTAAATATGCAATACTGATTACAGTTAACGAACCTCGTGGAGGAAAGTACTATGGGGCCTCGGTAGCATTGCCTTCTGTCAAGAATGTACTGGAGAAGCTGATAAAATACAAGGGGATTAACCCACAGGGGGATATTGAGGAAAACAGGAAAGAAAAGATTATTAATGAACAGAAAAAGAAGGATCTGAAAAAGCTCCTTAACCAGTTTAATAATAATATAATGCCTGATTTATCAGGACTGAGTTTAAGGGAGATAATATCCATCTATCCACAGACTAAGTTTCCTAAATACAAGATTACAGGAAGCGGAAGTGTTATAGAGCAGTATCCTGCTACCGGAACTAAGCTTTCAAAAGATTCGGAAATCAGGATAATATTAAAATAAATTGAATAATAAACAGGGGTTACACTATGTATTACTATGAAGTATATGTTGAAAACAGTGTGAATATATACACTTATAAGTCAGAAGAAGTTTATAGGGAAGGCGAATGGTGTATAGTCAATTTTGTTAACAGGAACAGGATGGGCTTAATCATTTCTGAAGTGGATGAAGAAAATTTGAAGATAGATATTTCAAAAGTAAAATTTATAGACGGTAAAGCCCCTGTTTTTTCTATACCTGAAAGCCTGATGGAATTAATGAAATGGATGAGGAACTATTATCTAAGTGACTATCCTAGTGTCATAAGGACAGTATATCCAGGGACAATGAAACTGAATTACTCAAAGAAGGCCATATTTAAAAAAGAACTGTCCCATAAAGGAAAAAAGGGAAAGGAAGCTACAGAAGCACTTTTTGAGCAAGGGGCTACGAAAATTAATGAAACAGACAAATTTAACAGCTATATGGAAAAAAAGAAGGAAGTTACAGTAGCTACCCTTGAAAGGAATTTTTCTTCTGAAATAATAAGAAGGGCTGTCAGGGAAGAATCTGTCGTGATTGAAAAGAAACTTATACTTAGTAGCAGGAAAACTATAGGTAAGGGACTGAAATCAGAAGTTTCAGATGATGTTGTTATATTAAACAAGGAGCAGCAGGAGGCTGCATATGAAATAGAAAAGGGAGGCAGGCAGCTACATCTCTTAAAAGGTGTGACAGGTTCAGGTAAAACAGAAATTTATATACATATTATAAAGAGGGCTTTAAAGGAAGGGGCAGGCAGTATTTTCCTGGTTCCTGAAATATCCCTTACAACCCAGATGACCCAGAGGCTTTTAAGACAGTTTAAGGATTCTGTCGCAATACTTCATAGCAAGCTTACAGAGTCAGAAAAGAGGAAGGAATGGACCTATATAAGAAGTGGAGCTAAAAAAATTGTCATTGGTGCAAGGTCAGCAGTATTTGCACCGGTAGAAAACCTGAAATATATAATAATAGATGAAGAACATGAAAACACATATAAACAGGAAAATAATCCAAGGTATCATACAAAAAACATAGCAATAAAGAGGGCGCTTATAGAAAAGAATGTGAAAGTCATACTAGGTTCTGCAACTCCTTCATTTGAATCTTATTATCAGGCAGAAAAAGGAGATCTGAATCTTCTTGAATTGAAGGAGAGGTACAACAATGCCCAGCTTCCCCAATATGAAATTATAGATTTGAATAGCGTACATGGAAATTTTTCAGACACGCTCCTTAAGGAAATGTCAAAGACATTGGAAAGAAAGGAACAGGTTATACTGATATTAAACAGGAAAGCTTTTGCTAACCTGCTAAAATGTAAAGACTGCGGTCATATTCCTGTATGTCCCAACTGCAGTATCTCTTTAAGCTATTATAAGCATGGGAACCGTCTGAAATGCAGTTACTGCGGCTATGAAAAATATTTTAACGGGAAATGTGATTCCTGTGGAAGCGAGAAGATTTTTCAGATAGGGACAGGAACTGAAAAAATAGAAGAGGAGCTGGCCTCTATATTCCCTAAGAGCAGGATTATAAGAGTGGATTCAGAAAGCGTCAAGACAAAGAAGGATTATGAAGACATATATAATGACTTTAAGGAACATAAGTATGACATAATGCTGGGAACGCAGATTATAGCTAAAGGATTCCATTTTCCTGATGTGACACTTGTAGGAGTGATTAATTCAGATATCATATTGAATTTCCCTGATTTCAGGGCAGGAGAAAAGACCTTCCAGCTGCTGGTTCAGTCATCAGGAAGGGCAGGAAGAGGGGAAAAGAAAGGAAAAGTTGTAATCCAGACTTTTAATGTGGAAAATGATGTTATAACGAATACTGTTGAAAATAACTACGAAGGCTACTATAAAAATGAAATGGAAATGAGAAAGCTGCTAAATTACCCACCTTTTGGACGGCTTATAATAATAATAGTTTCATCAGAAGAAGAAGAAGGTCTTCTGGAAAAATCACAGAACTTTTACAGGCTGATAGAGTCAGAAGCGGCTACCCTAATAGAGTCCCATAAGAATGAATTCCTGTCAGAACCTTTCAAAGCCCCGATATACAAGATAAATGGAAGATTCAGATATCAGATATTTATAAAATTTAATCAGAAGAACACTGTAAAAATAAAAAATATAATAAGAAGGGCCTTGAGGAACTATGATGAAAAGAAAGTCAGGATCAGTGTAGACGTAGATCCTGTTTCAATGTTATAGTAAGAAGTTTTTTATAGATAAAGGGTAAATAAATTTTATTAGGAAATATAGAAAATAGTAATATAAATATAAGAGGTGTAAAAATACTTATAAATTTTTTAAGAAATAATAGCTTTAAAAGTTATTTTAATGTATAATATTTATATTGGGACAGTCCCGTTAAAAAGTTATAGAGAAAGGAAAAGGAATGAAGATAGTATTGTACGGAAATCCTACTTTGAGGAAGAAATCCGTGGAAGTGACTGAAATAAATGATGAACTGAGAAAAACAATGGAAGAGATGGTGGATTTAATGAGAAGGGCTAATGGAGTAGGTCTTGCCGCCAATCAGATAAATATTGATAAGAGGTTTTTTGTACTGGAGATAGAAGGGGTCTTAAAGAAAATTATAAATCCTGAAATACTGGAAACTAGTGATGGAACGATGGAATATGAGGAAGGGTGTCTGAGTATTCCGGGAATTTATAAAAAGGTGACAAGACCTGAAAAAATAAAAGTAAGATACATGAATGAAAAGGGCGAAGAAATAGTAGAGGAGCTTGAAGAAATGTGGTCAAGGGCTTTCCAGCATGAATATGATCATCTGGAAGGTGTACTGTTTATAGACAGGATTTCCATTTTGAACAAAAGGCTTATTTCCAAGAAACTGGAAGTTCTGAAAAAAGACTATGATAAGGGAAGAGTATACAGGGAAGATGTATAAAATGACATTATGACAGGAGGAAGACTTTGTGAAGACAATATTTATGGGAACTCCGGAATTTGCAATTCCCAGCCTGGAGACAGTATATGAGAATACAGATTTAAAGCTTATCTTTACGAAAGAAGACAAGCCTAATGCAAGAGGAAATAAAATAATATATTCTCCTGTAAAGAAGTTTGGCATGGATAAGAATGTAGAGGTAGTACAGCCTAAAAGGATGAAGGATGAAGAAGTTATTGAAAAAATAAAAAAAATAAATCCTGATTTGATAGTTGTGGTTGCATATGGTAAAATAATACCGAAGGAGATTATAGACATTCCAAAATATGGGATTATAAATGTCCATTCTTCATTGCTGCCTAAATACAGAGGGGCATCTCCGATTCATTCAGCTATTTTAAATGGTGATGACATGACAGGAGTAAGCATAATGTATATTGAAGAAAAGCTGGATGCAGGGGATGTCATATTAAGGGAGTACTGTGAAATAAGCGAAGAGGATACTCTGGGAACTCTTCATGATAAATTGAAGGTTCTAGGAGCGGAAGGGCTAGAAAAAGCACTTGCCCTTATAAAGGAAGGGAAAGTGGAGGCAGAAAGGCAGGATGAGGAAAAGGCGACTTTTGTCAAGCCTATTACAAAAGAGCAGACAAAAATTAACTGGAATGATACAAAGGAAAAAATATACGACCAGATAAGAGGGCTGAATCCTTTTCCGGGAGCACATACATATGGAGAAAACGGAGAAAATATAAAAATTTATAAAAGTGAAAAAATAAACAGGGAATATGAAGGAAAAAACGGAAGCATAGTTGAGATAGTAAACAGGAAAGGTCCGGTAGTGAAAGTTTCAAATGGCGGACTGCTCCTGCTGGAATTAAAATTTGAAGGGAAGAAGCTTCAAAGTGGCATGGATGTAATAAACGGAAGAAAATTAAATGTTGGAGATAATTTGGGAGATTAATCGAATATAGACCTTTATTTAGGAGGAAATATGAAATTAAAAAAAATGGATATATCAGACAGGGTGGTCCAGAGACTTACCGAGTATTTATCAATTTTGAAGGAAGTCCGTAAATATGAGGAAGGAATAAATTCCATCGAGCTTTCAAAAATCATGGATACAACTTCTGCACAGGTAAGAAAGGATTTGTCCACGTTTGGAGAATTTGGAGTGAGGGGTAAGGGCTATGATGTTGATAAACTGATTGAGATAATAGAAGATATACTAGGAATAAACAAGGTAAACAGTGTAGTTGTCGTAGGGTATGGTAAGATGGGGGAAATGATTACTCTGAACAGCAAGGTTCTGGGAAAAGGATTTAAAATAGCAGGAGTATTTGATAAGGATCCTAAAAAAATAGGAAGAAAGATATCGAATAGCCTGAAGATAGAAAATATAGATAAGTTTGGAGATTTTATAGACAGGTCACCTGAAAGGATAGAAACGGCAATTCTGGCTGTCATAAAGGACCAGGCTCAGATTGCAGCGGAGAAACTTGTAAAAAATGGAATAACAGCAATATTAAATATGACGACATATAAGCTGGAGCTTCCTAAAAATATAGTAGTTGTAAATATGGATATTTCAGCTAAGCTACAGGAGCTGAATTTCTGGCGTTTAAATATGTCAAATGAAGAGGAAGACCCTGGAATATAAGTGATAGAAACATATGTTAAAATATAGAGAATTAAATCAGGAGGATGAATATATGAAGGATAAGATAAAATTTATCAAGGAATTAGCAGAGAGCATGAACTCAAATAAGATTGATATGGTAAAATATGAGGAAAAGGAATTTGAAATACAGATAACAAAGAAAGAGAAGGAAAGAAAGCCTGTCATTCTGGGAGGAGTTCCTTCAGCAGTAGTACCACAGGCAGTAAACCAGCCTGCCTCTGAAGAATCTGTTCCTGCTTCAAAGGTTTCTGAACCGGTACAGGAAGAAATATCAGGAACAAAGATAACTTCGCCGATGGTGGGGACATTCTATATTGCACCGTCACCAACTTCAGATCCTTTTATAAAGGAAGGGGATACAGTAACTGAAGGGCAGACTCTCTGTATAGTGGAAGCAATGAAGCTGATGAATGAAGTAAAATCATCAGTTTCCGGTAAAGTGAAAAAAATACTGGTAAAGAACGGGGAAGCTATAAAGAAAGGGCAGGAACTGGTTATTATCGGTTAAGGGAGTTTAACCCTTTAAAGGAAGGTGTAAAATAAATTGGAAGAACAGAAGATTTGGATAAAAATTTTATTGTGGCTGTCCCTTATGTTCATATCGGCATTTTTTTCTGCAGCAGTTACAGCACTGTCATCCCTCAGACGGATTCATATGGGGATGGAAGAGAGGGAAAAGGATTCTAAGGAAGAAAAGCTGCTCAGGCTTTGGCTGAAAAATCCAAATGAACTTTTGACTACGCTCCTGTTTGGGAAGACGGTGGTGTATATATTGTCAGTTCAAATATCAATGGAGCTATTTAAGGACTGCTATAAGGCTCTGAATTTAGAAACAGGAAGTTTTTCCTATATGCTGGTGTCGTTTATAGTTATAGGAATCTTCATACTTATTTTTGTAGAAATGATTCCGATAATCTATGCTAAGAGCAAAGTCTATAAGATTTCTAAGGCACTGATAGTGCCTCTTGATACAGCAAGGATTATACTGAGGCCTTTTATACTGATTTTTATACAGGTAGCGAAATTTATACTCAGGCTCTTCAGAATAAAGTCGGATGAAAGAATATTTGAAATGACGGAAGAAGATATAAAGACTTTTGTCAAGGCGGGAACTGAAGAAGGTATAATTGAAGAAGGGGAAGAAGAAATGATTCACAGTATATTTGAATTTTCAGATACTACAGTGAAGGAAATACTGACTCCGAGAACAGCAGTTTTCGCACTGGATATGGAAAAATCACTCGGAGAAGTCTGGGATGAAGTGATTGAGCAGGGATTTTCAAGGATACCGGTCTACAATGAGAATATTGATAAGATAGTGGGAATAGTCCACATAAAGGATTTATTGAGGTATAATAAGGAAAAGGACTTTCATCTGAAAATGAAGGAACTGATGAAGGAGGTGTACTTTGTACCTGCTACAAAGACACTTGTGGAACTTCTTGAAGAATTTAAGAGGAAACAGTCACATATGGCAGTAATAATAGATGAGTATGGAGGAACTCTCGGAATAGTTACTATCGAAGACCTTCTTGAAGAGATTGTCGGGGAAATAAGGGATGAGTTTGACCAGGAGGAGGAAAGTATCCAGCAGATAAGGGAATCCCTGTTTGATATAAAGGGGGATACTTTAATAGAAGAACTTAATGAGGAGCTGTCAGTAAATATTCCTCTCTCTGAAGAGTATGATACAGTTGCAGGATATATCCAGGATGAACTTGGAAAAGTAGCCGAAACCGGAAACCAGGTTAAAGGTACCGGATATATTTTAAAAGTAATGGAAGTAAATAACAAGAGAATAGAGAAAGTAAGAGTGGTAATTACGGAAAAGAACAGTGAGGAGAGGGATGATGACGGAAACAGTTAGACCTAGAGTAAGAGTTGCCGGAGTACTTATTGAAAATGACAGGATACTTTTAATAGAACATTCTAAAAATGATAAAAAATACTGGCTTGTTCCAGGAGGTGGAGTTGACTGGGGGGAAAGTACAGCAGAATCACTTATCAGGGAGTATAAGGAAGAGACGAACCTGGATATAGAAGTTGAAAGTTTTTTATTTATTTCTGAGACGATAGCTCCTGATAAAAAGAAACATGTCATAAACCTTTATTTTAAAATAAGGAGAAAACCTGATTCGGCAGCTGAAATCAGGCTCGGAGATGAATCTATGCTGACAGATCTGAAATTTGTCACAAAGGATGAGATAAAGAATATAAAATTGTACCCGAATATAAAGGAACAGCTTATACAGCTGCTAGATAAGCAGGAAATAGAACCATATTTAGGATTATTATGGGATAAATAGGAGGAAACAGAGATGACGAAGGAAGAATTGAAAGAAATAAGTAGACTGATGAGATCGATTAATGATTTTCCGGAGCCGGGAATAGTATTCAGGGATATTACTACAGTCCTGAAAGATAAAAGGGGGCTTCACCTTGTAATCAGTGATTTTACAGAAAGATATAAGGACAAAGGGATTGACTATGTCCTAGGTGCAGATGCGAGAGGATTTATTTTTGGAGCAGCTATTGCCTATAATATAGGAGCCGGATTTGTACCTGCCAGGAAGCCGGGAAAACTTCCGTCAGAAACTGAAAAAGTGGAATATGAACTGGAATATGGGAAAAATAGTATAGAAATACACAAGGATGCTTTTGGAAAAGGTGCTAAGGTTCTGATTGTAGATGATCTTCTGGCAACAGGAGGAACGGCACAGGCGATGGTCAAACTTGTAGAAAAACTGGGAGGAGAAGTCCATGAGCTGGCTTTTCTTGTGGAACTGGAAGAATTAAAAGGAAGAAGTGTCCTGGAAGGATACGATGTCTATTCTCAATTAAAATATTAAAATTATTAAAAAGGGATTTTCAAGTCAGGGGGTTGATCAGGTAATCACATACTTCTGTATTGCTATCCCTTTTTATAAAGTTGAATTGTGACATGTACAGTATCGTTATTGACAGTTAGATGGAGAAAATTATGAGTGAAAAAACATTATTGGAGAGATTGTTAGACAAAATTAAAGAAAATAGTCTGGAAGTAGATATAGACAAGATAACGGAAGCATATACATTAGCTAATGAATCTCATGTAGGTCAAAAGAGGAGGAGCGGGGAAGACTATATACTTCACCCTGTAGAAGTGGCAGAAATATTAGCTGATATGAGGATGGATACTGACACCATAGTGGCAGGGATACTGCATGATGTAGTGGAAGATACACTGATTACCATATCAGATATAGAATATATTTTTGGGAAGAATGTAAAAAGGCTTGTAGATGGAGTTACAAAACTGAGGAACTTGCCTAAAACTGACAGCAAGAAAATAGAAAATATACGAAAAATGGTAGTGGCCATGTCAGAAGATATAAGGGTAGTCATTATAAAGCTTGCTGACAGGCTTCATAATATGCGTACCCTAAAATACATGACTCCTGAAAAACAGAAGATAAAATCAAAGGAAACGCTTGATATTTACGCTCCTATCGCCCATAGAATAGGTATGGCGAAAATAAAATGGGAACTTGAAGATATTAGCTTCAGATTCCTTTATCCTGCTGACTATAAGGAAATAAAGGAACTTGTCAATACGAAAAGGGAAGAAAGAGAAAGATATACGAATGAAATTATACAGAAAATAGAGAAGGAACTAAAAAATCATAATGTAAATGGAGAAGTTACAGGCCGTCCTAAACATTTATATAGTATTTATAAGAAAATAAATGAAAAAGGGAAAAATTTTACTGATTTGAATGATCTGACGGCAATAAGGATAATAGTGGAAAAGGAAGAGGAATGTTACAATATCCTCGGTATAATACATAACCTTTTCATTCCCGTCTCAGGAAGATTCAAGGACTATATTGCAGTTCCTAAATCAAATGGATACCAGTCGATACATACGACAGTAGAAGGACCTGATGAACAGAAGGTGGAAATCCAGATAAGGACTTCTGAAATGCACAGGATAGCAGAAGAAGGAGTTGCCGCCCATTGGAAATACAAGGAAAAGAAATCCAAGGTAAAAGACGAGAAATAT
This sequence comes from Leptotrichia sp., assembly GCA_041854625.1. Taxonomy (GTDB): domain Bacteria; phylum Fusobacteriota; class Fusobacteriia; order Fusobacteriales; family Leptotrichiaceae; genus Leptotrichia_A. Next base: position 12,418 of record JBHACQ010000090.1, read on the forward strand.
TATGCAGCAGTAAAGAAAATAATAGAAGTAAATGCAGAAAATCCTGAAAATTTTGTTCAGAAAGTGACGGGAGATGTATTGAATGAAACAATATTTGTATTCACTCCGAAAGGGGAAGTGATGGAACTTCCAAATAAATCCACGGCTCTTGATTTCGCATTTCATATCCATACACAGCTTGGATATAAGACAATAGGAGCAAAAGTTAATGACAGGATTATACAGCTGGATCAGATTCTGGAAAATGGAGACAAGGTAGAAATCCTTACTTCAAAGAATATAAAAGGACCTGGAAAAGACTGGATTAATATGGTTCATAACAACAGCTCCAAAGTAAAGATAAGGAAATGGTTTAAAGATAAGGAATTCAAGGAAAAGACAAAAGAAGGGGAACAGCTGCTGGAAAGAGAATTTGAAAAGCTTGGGATAAAACTGAAGGATCTGGAAGAAGATGAGAGGGTATTCCTCTATATGAAGAAGTTCAATATTCAGACTATGCCCCTCCTATACTATAAATTTGCAGTAGGGGATCTCTCCCTTGACGGCTTTATGAACAAGTTTGAAGTCAAGGAAGAAAAGGATATTGAGCAGGTCCTGGAAGAGGAGACGGAAAAAGGGAATAAAAAGAAGGAGAAAAGCGAAGGGGGTATAAAAATTTCAGGAACGGAAAATACTATGTACCGTTTTGCCAAATGCTGTAGCCCTCTTCCTGGTGATGATATAAGAGGTTATGTGACTAGAGGCAGGGGAATAGCAATTCACAGGTCAGACTGTGAGAACTTCAAGACACTGATGGGGCATGAACCTGACAGGGAAGTGGAAGTATACTGGGATGAAGAATCAGTTAATTCAAGTATGACGAAATACCAGTATAACTTTGCTGTTAAAATTATAGACAGGAACGGTCTTCTTCTTGAAATAATAAAGGTTCTGAATGACTATAAGATGGAACTGGTGAATGTGAATACAAACTATGTAAGGGAAAGCGGGAATGTGTACGTACTTCTCCATTTTGGGATAATGATAAAGAAAAGGGAAGACTTTGAAAGATTGGCAAATAATCTTAGATCCATGAAGGATGTAATGGAAGTAATAACAAAATAAGGAGATAACAGATAATAAAATGAGTAATGACATGGGAAATGGAAAGAATCCTATAAAATATAGAATTGAATCAAAGGATGGAAATGCACGGGCTGGGGAAATTGAAACACCTCACGGGAAAATAAAGACCCCTGTATTTATGCCGGTAGGAACCCAGGCTACAGTAAAGACGATGACAAAGGAAGAACTGGAAAATATAAATTCCCAGATTATACTGGGGAATACGTATCACCTGTACTTAAGACCGGGAGACGGATTAGTTAATGATTTTGGTGGACTGCATAAGTTTATGAACTGGGAAAGACCTATACTGACTGACAGTGGAGGATTTCAGGTTTTCAGTCTGGGAGATTTAAGAAAAATAAAGGAAGAGGGAGTATATTTCAGTTCCCATATAGATGGGTCAAAACATTTCCTCTCACCTGAAAAATCTATTGAAATTCAGAACAATCTAGGAAGTGACATTATGATGGTGCTGGATGAATGTCCACCGGGACTCTCTTCAAAGGAATATCTCATACCTTCCATAGAAAGGACTACAAGATGGGCAAAAAGATGTATAGATGCAAACAGAAATAAGGAGACTCAGGGGCTATTTGCCATAGTACAAGGTGGAATATATGAAGATTTAAGGGATAAAAGCTTAAATGAACTTCAGGAATATGACTGCGGATTTTCAGGATATGCCCTTGGAGGGCTGGCAGTCGGTGAACCAAGGGAAGACATGTACAGGATTTTAAAATACATCACTCCGAAACTTCCTGAAAATAAACCCAGATATCTTATGGGGGTAGGAGAACCGCTTGATATGCTGGAAGCGGTTGAAAACGGTATAGATATGATGGACTGTGTACAGCCTACAAGGATAGGGAGGCATGGTACAGTATTTACAAAATATGGAAGACTCGTAATAAAGAATGCGGCTTATGCAAGGGATGACAGACCCCTTGATGAATGTGACTGCTATGTATGTAAAAATTATACGAGGGCATATATAAGACATCTGTTTAAGGCAGAGGAGATACTTGGACAGAGGCTGGCGACTTATCATAACCTTCATTTCCTTCTGAAGCTGATGGACGACTCAAGGGAAGCCATTATGAAAGGAAAGTTTAAGGAATTTAAAGAGGAATTTATAGGCAACTATACAAAAGGAAAAGAAAGTGAGTGGATACAGCCTAAGTGAAAATCAGAGAGAGAAAAATCCGATGGTGAAATAATAAGGATATAGATAAAGGAATCGATAATGTTAAAAACCTAAGTTATACTAGTTTTTATAATTGTCGATTTTTTATATTTAGGCTCTATGTCAAGAGTGGGGGTGAAAAAAGTTCGATAACCTTAAGATATTCTAAGCTGAATAAGCTTTTTCAGGTTATCGAATTTTTTTATACCGTAGCTTATCCTTTTTATAACTTTTATCTTGTTATTTTTTC
>JBHACQ010000091.1:0-2577 GCA_041854625.1 Leptotrichia sp.
TACTTTTCCCCCTACACTGCTGTCAACTTGTGATACAATGGTTGTAGGTATTTGAATAAATGCAATTCCTCTCATATAACTCGCAGCTGCAAATCCTGCAATATCTCCAACAACTCCACCACCAAAAGCTACTACCACATCTTTTCTAGTAAGTCCAGCTTTTACCATAGCAGAATATATCGCTGGCATAATCCCAATATGTTTATTCTGTTCTCCTGCTTCTAGTACATGAACTGTATATTCAAATCCCTTGAACATTTTATCATATTCATTTCTATAAACGGCATCTACATTTGAATCTGTTATTATAAAAATCTTTTTCCCTTCATATACTTTTCTTATATATTCAGGAAAGTTCTCATAGAATCTTTCCCCGATTATAATATCATAGGATTTTTTCCCCAGTCCGACATTTAATATTTCCATTTTCTATCCCTTCCTGTTACTTATTGGCTTCAATCAGATTCCAATATTCCTGCCTTTTTAAAATTTATATAATCTAAAAATGTAAACTACAGGTTACAGCTTGTATCTCTTTTCAATTTCCCTTCTTATGTATAAGGATTCAAATTCTTCATTTAAAATATCCATTACTATAGAATCATAAAATTTTCCCATCAGTTCCTGTCTTTTACGTATCCTTCCTACTTCCTTAAATCCTACCTTCTTATAGAGGTTGTAGGCTATTTCATTATACTCAAATACATATAGTACTATATTTCTCAGATTTAAAAGGGAAAAACCGTAATCAAGAAGAAGAAGCAAAGCTTCTTTCCCATAGCCTTTTCCATAATATTTTTCATTTCCAAGCATTATACCTAGTGTTCCTGCCTTATTTACAGAGTCTATATCATTAAATCCAATATTTCCCAGGAGTTCATCATTTTCAATCAGCCTTACTGCAAAATTGTGGGACATCCTTAAACTCTTTAATACATCCAGTTCCCTATCAGCACAATATATGCTTGCATAAACTGCTGATCCCAGTCCTACTGAAACTATATTGTTATTAACCATATGAGTGTATTCTTCTACATCATCCAGTGAAATTGGTGATAGATAGATATTATCACCTATTATTTTTCTTGCGTATTTTCTATCCATATATTCTCCTCTTTTCCAGACAATCTTAATTTACCCAAGATACAAAAAATAAACCTCAAAAATTGTAGGAAATCTATAGTTTATCAGATAACTGTCACATCTATATTTAGAATTTCGAAACCTTATGTATTATATTCTCAAAATAACATTTCTTATTCAATCTGTTCCCTGCGTTTTGTAGAAGATATGAACCTTTCCTTTAAAGTTCCCAGTTCATTATTCTTTAAAGCATCTTTTATTATATCCAGCTCATTTTCAAACTGTTCTATCATTTTAAGCAGGTTCTCCTTATTTCCCATAAATAGCTCAGACCATAAGTCTTCATTTATTTTTGCAATTCTAGTTAAATCCCTGTATGAATCACCAATGAACTTATTAGTATCATATTTCTGACTATCACTATTTACTAATGCTACTGCTATTGCATGAGTCAGTTGGCTTGTAAAAGCAATAATTTCATCATGTTCCTGTGAAGAAAGGTAACTGATTGTCTTGAATCCCATTTTTCTTATAATTTCTGATAACAGTTCCAGATTTTCCTCTTTATTCTTTTCATCTTTTATAATAATATAATTGGCATTTTGAAATACTTTATTATCGGCAAAGTCTATCCCTCTTTTTTCACGTCCAGCCATCGGATGTCCAAATATAAAATCTATGTTCCCCCTGTTATTTTCAATTACCGGTTTTATTTCTTCAATGATTTTCCCCTTTATTCCTACAACATCAGTAATTATAGCATTTTCCTTAAAGTTAGAGACATTATTTACAAAAAATGACTTCATCAGGTTAGGATAGAGGGTTATTACTACCAGATCTGCTTCTTCCAAAGGGTCTTTCGTCTTTATAAATCCTTTATCTATCATTCCTTTTTCTTCTGCCTTTCGCAGAGTATTTTCATCAATATCTATTCCATAGACCGTCTTAACTCCAATATCTTTCAAGCTCTGAGCAAATGCACCTCCGATTACTCCAAGCCCCACTATTGTTACCGTCAGGTTTTCTATACTTCTTTTCATATCTAATCTTCCAATCATTTTTCTATATTCTCTATATAAAGAAATTACACTTACTACCTATCTAAACATATCTGTTAAAAACACTTATCCTACAGTTACTGCTGTTCCACTACAAGTAACCATCAGCATTCCATTATCTGCACCTAATACTTCGTAGTCCATTTTTACACCTATTACTGCATTAGCTCCCATATTTTTAGCTCTTTCTTTCATTTCTGAAAGGGCATTTTCCCTGGCTGTAAGAAGCTCGTTTTCATATCCCTTAGAACGTCCTCCAAATATATTCCTTATATTTGCTCCAAGATCTTTGAACATATTAATTCCTGTTATTACTTCTCCAAATACAATTCCCTTATAATCCATGACTTTTTTATCTTGAATTTCATTTGTTGTTGTTATAATCATAGCATTCTCCTCCATTTTTATTTATATATTTATATTTAATCATTTATAA
>JBHACQ010000092.1:0-28512 GCA_041854625.1 Leptotrichia sp.
CTTTTATCAATTCATGTTCTATTTTATTATTGAGAAATCAACTGTGATTCTACAGGTATTTCTTTTGCAGGAGTGTCTGGTGAAATCTGAGGTTTATTTTTTATTGCATCTAATAAAATTTTAAAGCTTTCTACTCCTATATTTGCTGAATCTTGTGCTACTGTGGCACTTAATCCCTTTTGTTTTATTGATTCCAGTGCTTCTGGTGCTCCATCAGTTCCTACCACAATTACTTTCCCTTGTTTATTTGCATTAATCACAGCCTGTAATGCTCCAAGAGCCATAGTGTCATTTGCAGCATAGATTGCTTTTAAATTAGGATATTTCTGAAGCAGGTTTGCAGCAAGATCCAATGCTTTTGCTCTATCCCAGTCTGCAGGCTGGCTTGCAACAAGTTTTATTTTAGGATTTGCTTTAAATACTTCTGTTGCTCCTTGTTTTCTGAATTCTCCTGAAGCATTTCCTGCTTTTCCTTCTATAATTGCCACTTCTCCTCCATCAGGAAGTTTACTTATTATAAACTCTGCTCCTTTAGCTCCAACTTTCACATTATCTGTCGTTACAAATGCCAGAACACTTCCTCCAGCTGATTTTAATTGATTCATATCAATTTTTTCATCAATATTTACTACGTATATACCTTTTTTATTTGCTTCTACTACTCCTGGTATAAGATTTACAGGAGACAATGGAGCTACTCCTATTCCCTTATATCCTTTACCAATGAGATTTTCCAATAGTCTCAGCTGTTCCTGTACATCTTCTTCAGAATTTGCAGCAAAAATATCAACTTTTATTCCTTGAGCTGCAGCTTCTTTTTCAATCCCTTCTTTCATACTTACCCAGAAAGGATTTGATAATGTCTTTAATACAATTGCAACTTCTGCTTGACCTGAGCCCGTATCTTTAGAAGATGTCCCTGCATCTTTTTTCTGTGTGTCTGTTCCTGCATCTTTTGACCCTGATCCACATGCAACAATTAAAAGTACTCCTAAAATCATTAAAACTGCTTTCAAATATTTTTTCATGATTTCCTCCTTAAATATATAATTTTTTTATTAATTACTTATTCTTTATACTGTTTATATAATATGCTGCTCCTAGGACTCCACTTTTCTGGTCATGACTTGATACAATAATATTCAAATCATTTGCAGGATATGGCTTTCTTGCTCCCTCATATATAAATTTTATTAACTTTTCCATAGGAAATCCCTTCATCATAGGGACACCACCTGCTATTATAATATAATCTGGATCCAGTATATTAATTTCTGTAACTATGGGTATAGATAATGCCTTTATAAAGTTTTTTATAATTTCCGTATCACCATGCCTAAGAAAAATATCATTTATATCTGTCTGAGGAAAATTCTCATCTAGTATCATTCTTAATTTTTTCCCTGAGGCATGCATCTCAATACATCCTGTATTTCCACAAGCACATATTTCTTCAGAATCTAATACCGGAATGTGACCTAGTTCACCTGCAACTCCATGCTTCCCTTCAATTATATTTCCATTTATATATATGGCATTTCCAAATCCTGTTCCTATATATAATCCGATTGCAACCGTATTATCAGGAATATTATTTTCTTTTATATCTTTTAACATTAATAGATTAACATCCTTATTTATATAAACTGGAATATCTATCAATTTTTCAAGGCTGTCCACTACATTTATATTATCAAGATTAGGTATATTTGGTGTAGAGTAGACATATTTCTTATCCTTACTTACAATCGAAGGAAATCCTATTCCTACCGCCTCTATTCTTATATCATCTTTTTTAAGATAGATCTCTATCTGCTTAATAAGATTGTCTATAAAATGTCCTTTCTGTAATTCCGTTATCGGCTTTATCTGAAATTCTGATATTTCAAAATTTTCAGAAACAAGTCCTATCCTGAAATTTGTTCCTCCTATGTCTATTCCCAAAATATATTTTTCCTTTTTTTTCATAGTTGCTCTCCTTATTCTATCTCAGCAGTTTCCCTTCTGTATATCTCCATCATTTTATCCCAAGCTATTGTTAAATCTTCATCAAGATTAAATAGCCCTGATGTCCCTACTATCAGAACTTCTGCTCCAGCTTCTACAAGACGTTTATATGTCTTTTCGTTACACGAGCCGTCAATTTCTATTATATAGGAATATTTATTTTCCTCCTTCAGTTTTTTCAGTTCCCTAATTTTCTCTATCATTTCAGGAATGAAAGGTTGACCTGCAAATCCAGGATCAACTGTCATTACAGTTATCTTGTCAACCAGATGGATATAATGCTTTATCCAGTCAACAGGAGTAGCCGGATTCAGAACTATGCCTGCTTTACTTCCCACTTCCCTTATTTTATTAATAATCCTAAATGCATCCTTGTTTATAGTTTCTGCATGAGGAGAAATATATGCAGCTCCTACTTTTCCCAGTTCTTCTATATAGTCTCCAGGATATTCCGTCATAAGATGTACATCTATAGGTAACTTTGAAATTTTATTTAGCTGCTCTACAAAAAATGGTGACAGTGTTATATTTTTTACAAAATGTCCGTCCATTATATCCACATGATAAAAGTCTGCCCTTTCATTTAAGATTTCCACCTGTTCTCTAAACTTCGTCAGATCCATACACATAAGTGATGGTGATATTTTTACATTTTTCATACTATTCTCCCTTCTGCTTACCTCCAAATATTTTATCAGCTGTAACTGCCAGTATTATTAGTCCTCCCATTACTATCTGCTGATAATATGTAGGTACTGTAAGCAAATTCAGTCCATTATTTATAACTCCTATTATCAGCCCTCCCATTACTACTCCAAATATTTTTCCTTTTCCACCAAAAAAGCTTGTTCCACCTATAATTGCAGCAGCTATAGCAAATGTCTCGAACCCTGTGCCAGCTCCTGGCTCAGCCGCTCCTACCCTTGCTGTTGAAACTACTCCTGCTATACCTGCACATGTTCCAGATATTATAAAAACTATAAGAGTATGCAACTTAACATCTATTCCTGAAAACCATGCTGCCTGCCTGTTTCCTCCGAGGGCATATATATTTCTTCCTACTTTTGTCCTTGAAGTTAAGAATCCTAATGCCAGAGCTATAAAAATAGCTATTATTGCAGGTACTGGTATACCTAGTAATCTGCCTGCAACAATTTTAGTAAATATCGGATTAAAACCAAAAACTGGTCTAGCATCTGATATAATCAATGTTATTCCTCTGAAAATCGCCTGAGTCCCAAGTGTTATAATAAAAGGATGAAGTTCTGTCACATTGACAAGAAAGCCATTTAAAAGTCCTATCATTGCCCCTGCAAGAACACCTCCTATCAATATTGCAAATATAGGATTCATTCCTGCAACTAACAGTTTTCCTGTAAACATTCCAGTCAAAGCTACAACTGAACCTACAGACAAATCTATCCCTGCAATCAATATTGCGAAAAATTCTCCACACGCAATAAGTATATTTACTGAACTTTGTAAAATTATCTGAGTTATATTATCAAATGAGAAAAATAATCCTGGCTGGCTTATCCCAAAAATCACCATTACTATAATTAAAATACCGAAAGTTCCATATTTCTGCCACATTATGCTAAAATTAGATTTCATTCCTTTTCTCCTTCACTAGTTAATATTTTCATAATTACTTCCTCAGAAGCTTTTTCTATTGGAAGAATCTCTATTATTTCACCTTCTCTGAAAACCGCAATTCTATCACATACTGCAAGTAGTTCAGGCATTTCTGAGGAAATCATCATAACAATCCTTCCTTCATCAGACAATTTCCTTATAATTGTATAGATTTCACTCTTACTCCCTATATCTATTCCTTTTGTCGGTTCATCAAATATCATTAATGAAGAATCTGCCATCATCCATTTACTCAGAATAACTTTCTGCTGATTTCCCCCTGATAATTCAGTAATATTCTGATCTATTGAAGCACATTTTATATTCAGCTGATTTTTACCTTTTAAGGCATATTCTTTTTCTTTCTTATCATCTACAAGCCCCCATATTCCTTTTAACTTAGAATCCTTTATAAATGGCAAGATTGAAATATTCTGTTTTATATCAAAATTATGAAAAAAACCTGTTTCCCTTCTGTTTTCAGTAACAAATCCCATTCCTTTCTTTATTGAATTATACTCATTTTTAGGAACAGACTCCTTTCCATACATTTTTATTTTCCCGCTTGTTATAGGCTTCACACCGAAAATCGCTTCCATCAGTTCACTTCTTCCTGAACCTACTAATCCTGCAAATCCCAATATTTCTCCTTTTCTTATATTAAAGGAAACATTTCTTATTTTTCCGTCTGCTCTAGTCATATTTTCTACTTCAAAGATAATTTCGTTACTTTTTTCATTATTTCCGGAATCATAACGTGATTTAATTTCTCTTCCTACCATCATAGTAACAAGGTCATTTATACTGACATCTTCTATTTTTCTTGTTCCTACATCTGTTCCGTCTTTTAAGACTGTAACTATATCTCCTATTTCCTTTATTTCTTTTAACTTATGGGATATATACACAATTCCTTTTCCTTCGAGTTTAAGCTGCCTTATAATCCTGAAAAGATGGCTAGTTTCATTTTCTGTTAAAGATGTTGTCGGTTCATCCATTATTATCACATTAGCATCTGAAACAAGAGCTTTTGCTATTTCCACTTGTTGCTTCTCACTTATTGTCAGTTCCTCTACAAGCGTTTCAGGATGTCTATTCAGACCTATCTTAGATAATATTTTCTTTGTTATCTCCTTCATATATTCATAGTCTACTACTTCTATTCCTAACACTTTCTTTACAGGAAGCTTCCCCACAAAAAGATTCTCCTGAATGGACAGTTCATTTATTACACTTAATTCCTGATAGATGATACTTATCCTATTATCAAAGGAAAGTTTTGGCGTTAAATAATCATAATCTCTCCCGTTTATAGTTATTTTCCCTGATGTAGGTTGATAGACTCCACTTAGTATTTTCATAAGTGTCGACTTCCCTGCTCCATTTTCTCCAAGCAGGACATGCACTTCGCCACGATTAATTCTAAAGGAAATTTCATTTAAAGCTGTTACTATTCCAAATTTCTTTGTAATATTTTTCATTTCCACCAGTGAATTTCCATTTACCATTATTAACCTCCATTTTCCTTTAATTTTCTGTACTTTTCCTTCTTATCAGATTTACAGGTATTTTTATGTTGTTTAAATTACTTTTTCTTTGAAGAATTTTATCCATAAGAAGTTCCACTGCCATCTCCCCCATTTTCTGCTTGTTCTGATTTATCGTAGTTAAAGGAACTCCGGCTATTTCTGTAGCTGAAATATTATCAAATCCTACTATTTTTACTTCATTAGGAATCTTTATCCTTCTTTCATTTAAAGCCATCATTACACCTAGTGCCATCGTATCATTTGTAGCAAATACCCCATCAAAAATTTCGCCTGAATCAAGAAGTTCCAGTGTTTTTTCCTTAGCTTCCTTATGACTTACAACTCCAACTTCACAAATCAACCTTTCATCAATTTTCATTTTATATTCTTCCAGTGCATGGATAAATCCTTGATATCGTTTATGTGCTGACGATATTTTTCTTATATCCTTCATTATTGCAATTTTTTTGCATCCCGATTCAATCAGTTCCTTTGTGGCGAGATAACCGCCATAAAAATTATCTGATTCTATGTACAGTTCTTTATCGTCTATGTACCTATCAATATAAATCATCGGAATCTTCTTTGTAGCTTCATTTTTCTCAAGCATAACTTCTCCACCTATGTAAATTATTCCATCAACAAATTGACCTGTCAGATTATTCAGATGCCTTCTTTCAATTTCTATATTTTCATCAGTATTACATATAAAAACCGAATAATTATATTTTATAGCTTGTTTTTCAATTGCCTGCACTATTTTAGCAAAAAATTCGTTACTTATATCAGGAAGGATTACTCCTATCGTCTGTGATTTTTGTGTTCTTAGGCTTCTTGCATTCACATTCTGCTGATAACACTTATCTTTTATAAGTGCCTGTATTCTCTCTTCCGTTTCTTTTGAATATCCCCCCTTCTTATTTACGACTCGTGATATAGTTGCAGTTGATACCCCTGACATAATAGCCAGTTCTTTTATTGATATATTCTTGTTGTTTTTCATATTAATCTTTCTCCTCTATAAACGTAAACGTTTACTTATAAATAATATACCTCATTTTTATGATTTGTCAATAGTTCCCAAATATTATTTAATATTAAAAAGTACCTTAAAATCAATTCAAGGCACTTTTTAATAACTCTATTCATTATCAAGCATAGCGACTCTATCTGCATGACGTCCACCTTCAAAATCAGCTTCCAGCCACTCCTTTACAATCATTTTGGCTAATTCGCTTCCTATAACTCGTGAGCCGAAAGCTAATATATTTGTGTTATTATGTTCCCGTGATAATCTTGCTGAATAAGGCTCGCTACACACCACTGCCCTTATCCCTTTTACTTTATTTGCTGCTATTGAGATTCCTACTCCTGTCCCACAGATTAAAATTCCGCTATCACAATCTCCCCTTGCTACAGATTTAGCTACCTTTAATCCATAAATAGGATAATCTGTCCTATCTGACGAATTTGTCCCAAAATCATAAATTTCATGTCCTAATTCTTTTAAATATTCCACAATATAAGGTTTTAAATCCAATCCCACATGATCATTACCAATTGCTATCTTCAATATATTCCCTTCTTTCCATCTAATATTATTTCAAAACTAAAAATGTTTAAGAAATCGTTTGCTCTTAAATTCTTTATTATTATATTATCACATTTTCCCATTTTGTCAACAAATCCTTTTTATTTCCCCTCCAGTTCAGAAAGCTCACGGCTCTTACTGTCCCACTCCTCCATTTTAGACATTTCTTCTTCATCCAGCCTGTCAAACTCCTCCTGGATTTCCATCAGCCTGCCTACATCATTTTTCCTTCCTGCCTCTTCATATTCCATATTCAGTATTTTCCTCTCTTCAGATATTTTATCCATTTTTTCTTCCAGTTTCAGTACATCCCTTCTAAGTTTAGATATCCTCTTAGAAAATTCCTTCTGTTCCTGGTAGGACAGCTTCTGATCTTCTTTTGCCTCCATATCTGCTGTAGAAACTGACCTGGAATTTTTAAGGCTTTCCTTATATTCTTCATAATTCCCTTTAAACTTTGTAAGCCCTTTCTCATCAAGATAGTAGATTACATTACATATGCTGTCCAGAAAATGCCTATTATGGGAAACTATAAGCATTGTTCCGTCAAAGTCCTCCAGTGCATCTTCCAGGACTTCAATAGAATAAATATCCAGATGGTTTGTAGGCTCATCCAGTATAAGAAAATTTGCTTTTTCCATATAAAGCTTCAAGAAGGACACCCTCACCTTCTCTCCTCCACTAAGCTTCCCTATCTTCTTCAGCACATCATCTCCAGAAAACAGGAAGCCTCCCGCAAGAGTTCTCAGATATTCTTCAGTAAGGCTGAGAGAAGTATTTATTTCCTGTAATATATTATTTTCAGGTACAAGTTCCATATGATTCTGATCGTAGTATCCTGCTTTCACCCTTGCTCCAAATTCTACTTCACCTCTGTCTTGAGCAAGCTTTCCTGTTATTATTTTTAGAAGAGTTGATTTACCTATGCCGTTTTTCCCTATTATTCCTACCCGTTCTCCACGGAACAGGTCAAAGCTTATATTATTCAGAACCTTCCTTCCGTCAAAGCTCTTTTCTATATTCCTTACTTTAAGGACATTATCCCCTGTAGCACTGTCTGTCCTGAACTTCAGTTTCATTCTCTGGGGGTTAAAGACAGGGTCATCCATCCTTTCTATCCTGTCAAGTATCTTTTGCCTACCCTTTGCCTGTCTTGCTTTTATACCTGCACGAAACCTGTCTATGTATTCTTCCATCTTCCTTATTTTTTCCTGTTCCTTTTCATATCTCTTTATTTCCCCCTTCAGAATCATCTCCTTCTGGAGTATGAAGGAAGAGAAGTTACCGTCATACTTGTAAAGCCTTTTATTTTCCACTTCGTATATCCTGTTACATACATTATCAAGAAATATTCTGTCATGGGAAACTAGCAGAAATGCCTTATTATATTTTTTCAGATAGTCTTCCAGCCATTCTATAGATACTAAATCCAGATGGTTTGTAGGCTCATCCAGTATAAGCAGGTCTGGTTCCAGCAGCAGGAGTTTTGCCAGTGATACTCTTGTCCTTTCCCCACCGCTCAAATCCTGAAGATACAGGTTATGGTATTCCTCTGTCAGTTCAAGTCCTGTGAGTATTTGTCTTATCCTATATTCTATACCATATCCCCCTTTAGATTCATACAGAGTAGACAGCTCAGCAGACTTATTTATCAGAGCCTCCAGTTCATCCCCTTCTGCACTTCCCAGCAGCATATTCACCTTCAGTAGTTCCTGATAGATTCTCCGTTCCTCTTCAAATATGGACAGCATTTCTTCATACACAGTATTTCTTTCATCTGAAAATTCATGATTCTGGGAAAGATACCCTATCTTTATCGACGGATTCCTTACTATATCTCCTATTTCATTCATATTGTCTTCAGAACCGTCTATCCTTTCTTCATCCAGTATCATCTTTATAATTGTAGACTTACCTGCCCCATTGACTCCCACAAGACCTATCTTGTCCTTTTCCTCTATCGTAAAATTTATATCTTTCAGTATATATTCACCTGCAAACTGCTTGTATACCCTGTTAAACTGTATCAGGCTCATCTCTTCTTCTCCTCTCCTAACATCCTTCTCTATCTTATGTATCTATAACAAATATATCAGATAAATCAATAAATAACAAGTCTGACATGAAAAATCCCATAAATTACCGGCTATCATATATATGTTTATTCCTGCCAATTACCGGCACTTTAAAGAAAAAAAGGCTAAGCACCTCTTCAGTAATAATTATCCTATATTAATATTATTCCTGAAATTGATGTCTTAACCTTTTCAATCTGGTATATTAAAAACCAGAAACCTTCATTTCTTTATATTTCCAGTATCTTTTCACGATCCGCCCTTGTCCATCCGTACAGCCCTCCTGTGTGGATAAACAGGATATTATTACAATCCTTCAGTTCCCCTTTAAGCTCATTGACCATTCCATAAAATGCTTTTCCTGTATAGCATGGATCCAGTATAATCCCTTCTTCCTTTGCAATCTTCTTATAGAATTTAAGTTCCTCGTCCTGACTCAATGCATAACCTATCCCCTTGTAGGAATCGTTTATATGAATCTCTCCTGTCTTTTCCATCCCCATATCAGCCAGTATCTTTCCCACTTCTTCTTCAAATGTCCTGCTGTCACTGTCAACTGCATATCCTTGAATCCTGATGCTGCTACCTGCCTTTATTTTACCGGCAAGCAGTCCTGCATAAGTACCTCCCGATCCTACTGATACTGCAATTGCATCAAATTCTACTCCAAGCTCCTTCTCCTGTTCCTGTATTTCATAGAAAGCTCCTTCATATCCTAGAGAACCTGTAGCATTTGAAGCTCCCACCGGTATTATCATCGGCTTCTTTCCTTCTGAAACGAGTTTTTCAGACAGTCCTTCCATATATTCTTCCCTTGAAAGTCCTGGTTCTATTACGTGTATTTCAGCCCCAAGCATGTAGTCCATCCAGAAATTCCCTTCAATTTCAGATGGTCTGCCTCTGAGGACCAGATGACAGCTTAATCCGTACATTGCACATACAGCAGCTGTTGCCCTTGCATGGTTGGACTGTATTCCTCCTGCAGTAATTAATGTATCTATTCCCTTATCCTGTGCTTCTGCGAGGATATATTCCAGCTTTCTTACCTTATTTCCAGAAATTTCAATTCCTGTCATGTCATCCCTTTTTATGTATATATTTTTGCCATATTCCCTGCTGAGTTTTTCAAGTTTATTTATCCTTGTCGGCAGATTGGCTATTCTTATCCGTTCCATAATAATTCTCCTCCTTTACTGTTCTCATAATAAATTAAAGTCTAAGCCTTCAGGCTGTTTCTTATCCAGTCCGCCCCTTCCACCATCTTAGTTACCATCATGGATGCTATAGTATCCCCTGAAGAGTTCAGACATGTGGCTGCCGGATCTACTAAGAATCCTATAGTTGCGATTATAGGAAAAGATTCAGGCGGAAAATTGAACAGGCTTACAATGAGCATTTCTCCTACCAGTCCTCCACCTGGAGCTCCCGACAGTACAAAAGCTGCCAGGATTGAAACAATTACCGCAAGTATGTAAGTATCAATTCCTGCAAACTGTTTTCCATAGATTCCGAACAGGAAACTTATCTTTACAATGGATGACAGGACAGAACCGTCCATATGCATTGTAGCCCCCATAGGAAGTACAATGTCAGAAACATCCTCCGGAACTCCTATTTCCTTACACGCCTTCTTATTTACAGGTATAGTAGCTACAGAACTCTGTGTAGCAAAAGCTGTTATTGCCGGTGGCAGTATATTTGAAAACATCCTCTGAACCCCTTCTTTTCCTCCCGCAAAAAAACTGTATGCCGGAAAGGCAGTAAAAAAATACAGTGCACATAAGGGATAATATATGGCCAGCGTCCTTCCATAATCTCCTATCAGGGTAGGTCCAAATTCTCCGATAAGTGCTGCAAAGTATGCACCCAGTCCTATCGGAGCATAGAGCATTATGAAGTTCACAATTTTCATCATTATTTCATTCATCTGATCTAAAAATCTTGCAACGGGACTTTCCTCTCCCCCTGTAAGTGCCACCGTATAACCAAAGACTATGGCAAAAATTATAAGGGGCAGCATGTTCTTACGGCTCAGTAATGCAGGAAAATCACTTACAGTCAACGTATTTACAAGAAGTTCCCCCGGAGCCGAACTCTTCAAGGCCTCTGTCTGTTCAAATGCAATCTTTGTCCCTGCTGCAGGCGGAAAGATATTTACAGTTATTATTACATAGATGGCTGCAATTATTCCAGTAATAAGAAATACAGTAATAGTTGAACCTAAAATTTTTCCAAGCCTCTTCATATTGGACATATTCCCTACGGCACTTGCTATGGAACAGAATACCATCGGAACTACAATCATAAACATCATATTAAGGAAAATATCCCCGAGGGGCTTTAAGATAATGGCTTTTTCCTTAAAGAATATTCCTATGAAACTTCCGAGTACTATACCTAAAATCAGTACAATCGGAGAATCCCAGGACAGTCTGAATTTTTTTAATGTTTTCTCACTCATAATTATCCTCCTGTTTTTATTATCTATTTTTCAATTTTTATCCTGAATTCCTATCCTGAAATTATTTAAATATCCTCATTCAGATTCCATACTGCTCATTTTTTATTTCAGGTCTGACTGTCCCCTCTCAGTTCCTGCAGGAGCTATCTGTCATTTTTTCATTTGCTAAAGTATACCACACAAAATATATCTTGAAAAATGATATTAGTTGCTATATTATATTCTTAAAAAGAATATTTAAAATAGAGGCACAGAAAATCCGGAATATGTCATATGGCTTTCCTGAACAGCTGTATCCCTTTCCTGCCTTCCAGCTTTTCAATAATAAGCCTGACAATCTTCTGTACCGGTTCAGACAGTTCCCCGCTTTTTACAGCATAGTATATTATCCTGTCTGGAATATCTCCTTCAATATCAACGATGTCTATATCAACAAATTTTGCTATATATTCTGCTGCTGAAACCGGCACAATGGACCACAGGTTGAGTTCCTTCATATATTTAGCTACCTGCATAATCAGGTCACATCTTATTAGAGGATGCCTATGGTCAAAAGTCTTTCTGAACCATGAGGAAAACTCTGAAGAATATGACGAATAGACTGCCTTATCTACATTAAGTACGCTCAAGTTCAACGGCTTCTCATAATTACATGATTTCATACATATGAATACCATCTTCTCAGAATAGAGGGGGATTATACTAAGCTCCTTCTTGTATATGTTATTCCCTACAAAAGCTATGTCAACTGTTCCATCGGCTACCACCTCTATACATTCCCTATATGAAAGTGACTTCAGCTTAAATTCAGAGTCAGGATTTTCCTTGTACAGATCCAGTACTATATCGTCTATAGCCAGGTTATACGGACCATCAGAAGTTGCTATCCTTATTTTATATTTTGTGTTTAAGTTCCCTATATTTACCGCGTATGATGACAGGTTCAGTATCTCTCTCAGCACAGGAATCAGCTTGCTTCCATTTTCAGTAAGCTGAACCGACTTCTTTCCTTTAGATCTTTCAAATATCCTGTATCCCAGCCTATCTTCTATATCTTTAATCCTCTTACTTAAGCTGGACTGCCCCATATACATCATCTTTGCTGCCTTGGATATGCTGTAAAACTTGTTTACAGTCATTACAATTACAATATCTTCATGATTAAGCATCCTTATCTCTCCTAAAATATTCTTTATAAGAATATAATATAGCAACTAATATCATTTTTCAAGATATATTTTATGTGGTATACTATATTAATAAATAATTATTATCTGAAATAATATTTCCTTATAGAAAAAGCTTAAATGCCTAATTTTTTATTATTTCAGATAAAGAAAGAGGTAAATATGAAATTCGGAACAAAGATCATACACGGATACAATATTATAGATAAGGCAACAGGAGCTTCTTCTGTCTCAATCTGTCAGGCATCAACCTTCCATCAGAATGATATAGATGATGACCAGAAGTACACATATTCAAGATTCGGTAATCCCACAAGGGAGGCTCTGGAAGAAGCTATTGCCTGTCTTGAGAAGGCTGACTACGGACTGGCTTTTTCTTCAGGAATGGCAGCAATAACAGCCGTCCTCCTGTCGTTTTCCTCAGGAGACCATATTGTCATGTGTAAGGATGTATATGGAGGAGCCTTCCAGCTGGCAAGTGAAATATTCCCACGTTTCGGTATAGAGGTTACCTATGTAGACGAGACACGGACAGAGGAATGGGAAAGTGCAGTAAAAGAGAATACCAGGGCTTTCTATATGGAAACCCCTTCAAATCCCCTCCTGAAGATAACGGATATTAAAGAAGTTGTTAAGATAGCTAAAAAACACGGATTACTGACAATAATCGACAATACTTTCATGACGCCTCAGTACCAGAATCCTGTTACAATGGGAGTAGATATTGTCATCCATAGTGCAACTAAATTCTTAAACGGACATAGTGATGTTGTTCTCGGGCTAGTTGTCACAAATGACAGGGAAATCTATAATTCCATGAAGAAACAGCAGATTATACTGGGAGCTTTACCTGGTATAGAAGAATGCTGGCTCGTCCTCAGGGGGCTTAAAACAATGGAGATACGGATGGAAAAGAGCTGCCATTCTGCATTAAGGATTGCTGAATATCTGCAGAACCATCCTAAAATAGGAAAGGTCTACTATCCCGGACTTCCAGGACATGACGGATACGACATACATAGGAACCAGGCAGATTCAGGAGGAGCAGTGCTGTCATTTGATCTGGGTTCCTGTAAGAATGTCAAACAGTTCTTTAAACATATAAAATATCCTATAGTTGCCGTAAGCCTGGGAGGAGTAGAATCTATCCTCTCCTATCCTGTAAAGATGTCCCATGCCTGCGTTCCTGAAGAAGAACGGTTAAGAATGGGAATAACCGGTGGGCTTGTCAGACTTTCTGTCGGAATAGAAGATACGGATGATCTGATTGAAGATATGGAACAGGCTCTTGAAAAAATCGGAACTGATGGGGAAATCTGATATCCTTGAAGAAATTCCGAAAAATTATACCCGATTTTCAGATTATTCATTAATATAGGAAATTCCAGTATAAAAATTAAATAAGACAGCCGGAAATTAGGGATTTTAATCCATAATACCAGGCTGTCTTGTTATCTTATATGACTATTGTTAAATAAAT
Organism: Leptotrichia sp.; assembly: GCA_041854625.1. Lineage (GTDB taxonomy): Bacteria > Fusobacteriota > Fusobacteriia > Fusobacteriales > Leptotrichiaceae > Leptotrichia_A. The sequence goes on from JBHACQ010000092.1 coordinate 13,966, forward strand.
CAGGAAAATCAGTCCCTCCTATTTTACTAATCCTACTTCCCTCCTAAGAATTTACCTACAAGTCCCATCACATCATCTACAACATTACCGTCTTTATTTGCATCCAGAAGATTTGTAAACATACCCATCATTCCTGATGTCTTTTCATTAGATCCTAAATTTGAAGCAAGCATGGATGTTAATGAATCCAGACCTGAAGCATTCAGATTATTTTCCTTTTTCTGCTGACCTAATGCACCTAACACAAGCGGAGCCAGCATCTGAAGCATTTTCATACTTCCGTTGGCATCCAGTCCGCTTGACTGTGAAACAGCCTGAGCAACATTATTTGTCTGTCCTCCAAACAGATGGTTTAATATCCCTGCACCGTCAGCCAGATCAGGATTACTTAAATACCCTCCAAGATTATTTAATATTGAACCGTCATGCTTTGTCTCAAGGGCTTTATTGAGAGATTCTGCCCCTTCAGGAGTGCTTGTGTTTTTATTTAATGCAGCCAGCATTGCCGGTAATGCAGCCATTACTCCACCTTTTACCTCTTTTTCAGTTCCACCTACCTGTGAAGTCAGTTTTCCTAAATCCTGACCTTCCAATAAACCTAATAACGCTTCTAAATTCATAATTTCTTTAAACTGCTTTGAATCATTCTTCCCGGATTCTACAGTTTAATCTCCTTTCCAATTTTATTTTTATTGTGCTGAAAATATTAATCCATCACTATCTTTTCCAATCTGTATTCCATAGATTATTCCATTTTTATATTCTAGCGAACTGGATATTTCATTTTCGCCCATTTTCACCAGTATTTCCGTATAAAGGTTCCTAGCTTCCTCTTCTGTTATGCTATCATCTGAAACCTGTATCAAATTTACAGCCATATCCTCAATTACACCAAGCTCTGAGCCATTAACAGACCCTACTTTCAAGAACAGGCCTATTGCATTAACTCCCTGATATCCTATTGTATAGTTAACATTTTCCTTCGAAGTAACTTTTGCATGATAGAAATCCTTATTTTCAAATGCAATTTTTTCAAATTTCCCTATTTCAATACGATTCTTCTTTGAAGTTTTTTCAAATATATCAATAATTTTTTCTACTGTTTTTTCCTTAAAGACTGTCTGCTGTACCTTTTCCTGACTAGTTTCAGCTTCCTTCTTTTCATTCTTCCTTTTATCACATGAAATAAAAATAAAAATTAAAAAAAGTAATACAATATAGTTCCTCTTGTTTCCCATCTCATCACACCTGTCTTAAATAGTATAAATTACATTTTTATAATTATACTATGTAAAAAGAAAAAAAAAACTTATTTTTTATGTGTTTTTCCTTATAATTTGCTCTGAATAAGTATATCCTCATTTTAAAAGCTGCTCTTATAGACATTAAAAGACTGTCTCATCCAGAACATCTTCTTCTTTCAATTCTTTCTATTGAGACAGCCTTCTATTCTATTTTATTTTTCAATTTTTGTATAAGGCATTAAAGCTATTTGTCTTGATCTTTTTATAGCCTTTGCTATCTTCCTCTGGATTTTAGCTTCTAGTCCTGTAACTCTTGCAGGTGATATCTTACCTTTATCATTCATAAAGTTCTTTAATAAATCCACATTCTTATAGTTTATATCTTCTACCTTAAATTTTACTTTTGGCCTTCTTTTCCTTCTTTTAAATTCAGTAGCCGGTTTCATCCGCATGTTCACCTCCTAATTTTCTTCACTAAAACGGAAAATCGTCGTCATCCATTATTTCATCATTATCATTATCGGCAAAAGAGCTGCTGGATTGTGGTGATGATGGCTGAGAATAATTGCCCTGTCCACTAGAAGCATTTGCAGAATCTACAAACTCAAACTTGTCAACTACAACTTCTGTTATCCATCGTGTTTCACCATTCTGCTCATAGCTTCTTACATTGATTCTTCCCTGAAGGGCTATCCTTTTCCCTTTCCTCAGATACTCTGCTATTGTTTCTGCAGTCTTTCCCCAGGCCACGCAGCTTATAAAATCTGCCTCGTCTCTGTTAAACTCTCTGTTTACGGCCACAGTAAATTTACTGAAAGCCTTTCCTGACTGAGAATACTTCAGTTCAGGATCCTTTGTCAATCTCCCCATTAATGTTACATGGTTCATAATACTACCCCCTCGAATTTAATTCATATATAAGATTAAAATTTTAACCCCCGTTTTCTTAATGACCTGATTAGTCATTTTTTACTATCATATATTTCAAGATAGATTCTGTTATGTTTAATTTAGATTCAACTTCAGGTAACTTTGTACCATCAATCTGAAATAAAGTTAAAACATAGTATCCATTTTCTTTTTTCTTAACCGGATAAGCCAGTTTCCTGTCTCCCCAGATATCTGTCTTTAATTCTACAGCTCCAGCCTTAGTTAAAGTTTCTTCAACTAATTTTATTCCTGCCTGCTTTTCTTCATCAGTAAGCTGTGTAGAAAGTATAAACATAATTTCGTAATTTTTCATTTTCTTCTCCTTTCCTTTGGCTTTTTAGCCCTATTCATAAAATAGAGCAGGTCTATTTATTTTATCAGAAACTTTAGATAAAATCAAGTATTTTTATTCCAGGTTCTGCTCGAAAAAGGAAGGAACTACATATTCTCCCTGATTGGTTTCCTGTCTCTGTTCAGGTTCCTTCGTCTCCTTTACATCCTTATCTTCTCCGGCAACCTGCTCTGATATAGTTTCATTTTCTTCGTTTGCTGTATTATTTTCAAAAGATTCTTCGAAATCTGTTGCTATTAAGGAAACCCTGAAATATCCTTTAGGCTTGTCAAAACTTCCCTGTGTTTCTGAACTTCTCTCATCTGCATCTTTTTCCAGTATCGCTCCCCATATGAGAGTAGCTTCAGCATTTCCTGTCTTCTTATATATAGTTTCAGAAACTTCCGTCACTTCATCCAGTCCCATGTCCTCTCCAGATGTAATATTCAGCAATATTTTCCTTGCTCCTTCTATCGACTTTTCAAGCAATGGGCTGTTTAATGCCTGCTCTGTTGCATTCTTTGCCCTTCCTTCCCCATTTGCCTCTCCAAATCCTAGCATAGCAATACCTGAATCTTTCATTACAGTCTTTACGTCAGCAAAATCAAGATTTACAAATCCCTGCTTTGTTATAAGGTCAGATATTCCTTTAATTCCCACTCTTAAAACACTGTTTGCTTCTTTAAAGGCATTCATTAATGATATGCTTACATTAGGAAGCATATATAATTTCTGGTTAGGAATAACAATAAGTGTATCAACAAATTTTTTCAGATTCTCTATTCCTTCATCTGCATTCTTTCTCTTAAAAGGACCTTCAAAATCAAATGGCTTAGATACTACTGCAACTGTCAATATTCCCATTCCCTTTGCAATTTCAGCAACTACAGGGGAAGCTCCTGTTCCTGTTCCTCCTCCCATTCCTGCTGTTATAAATAACATATCTGCCCCTTCAAGGACCTTCTTTATTTTTTCTTCAGATTCCTTTGCAGCTATACGCCCTTTTTCCGGTATAGCTCCTGCTCCTGTTCCCTTCCCTAATAATACCTTTGTTGCTGTCTTAGACCTGTTCAGATCCTGCTGATCCGTATTTATAGCTATAAATTCAACTCCTGTAATACCACTTTCCAGCATGTCATTTACAGCATTTCCTCCAGCTCCTCCCACCCCTACTACTTTCAACCGTGCTACATTAGATGAATCATCAAAATTTTCATTCATCTCTTCGTTTATGTTGGTCATGTTACTCAAATTCTCCATTATGTCATCCTCCTGAATTATTTTACATTGAAATATTTAAATCTTATATCTATATACTGTATTGCCTGATCATCTTTTACTTTTTCATAGAATTTATATGCCTCATTATATCTCTCTTCAGATACAAGTGTATCAGTAATAAGTTTTACTCCGCTTACAAGAACTAATTCATAGCTTTTATCAGATTTCCTTACCTCTGATATCATATCATACAAATCTTTATTTTTTATTTTAGAAATTATTATTTTCAGATCTTTTAAGGATTCATCATCTGTATAGATTACAATAGGGATATTCTTGAATTTTTCTTCTGATATATATCCGTACAGGTTCAAGTCCTCATCAGCCAGAAACATGTCAGTACCTTTTTTCACATAGGCACGTGGCTTCCTTTCAGAGAGGGTCACTTTGAGCTTCCCTGGAAAAATCTTCTGGATGGACACACTCTTGACTCTGACATCGTTTTTTATAGTCTTTTCAATTTTTTTCGTATCTATATATACTATATTCTTCCCTTTAAGTTTTTCCAGCTTATCCACTATACTCTTTTTTAAAAGGGCGTTTTCTCCCTGAATTGAAATCTCCTTAATTTTGAAGTAATCAGTCTGAATAAACCATTTCCCAAAATAAATTGCACTCATTGCCAGACCAAATATAATTAAAGTTTTTACAATCTTATTCATCTTACACTCCATAATTTTTTATTATATGTCTTTTCCATATTATTTCCCTTAAATCCTATTATCTGTTTAGCTGTTTTTCAGAATAATTATTTCTGTTTCCAGCTGTACTCCAAATTTTTCCAGGACAACCTTTTTTACATGCTCAATAACACTCATTACATCTGAAAACTTTGCATTACCAAGGTTTATTATGAAGTTAGGATGCCTGAATGACACCTGAGCATCTCCCACTCTGTACTCTTTCAGCCCTGCATCAGATATCAGCTGTGCTGCAAAAGTTCCTTCTGGATTCTTAAATGTACTCCCCAGGTTAGGATATTCTAGAGGATGCTTTTCTTCCCTCTGCCTTTTCTTGTCTTCTGCACATTCCTTGTCAAATCCTCTTTTAAATTTAAACAATGCAGAAATTACAATCCATCTGTTTTCCTTTATTTCTGTAGTCCTGTACTTAAAGGACAGTTCTGATTTCCTGAATGTCCTTACCTCTCCATCCGGCTTACATACTTCAACTTCTTCAATGCAGTCAAAGATTTCAGTTCCATATGCCCCTCCATTCATGTTTACAAGACCACCTACAGAACCTGGAATTCCTGTTATATTTTCAAGACCGCTATAGTCATTTTCTTCCATGTATTCTGTCAAATCTGATAAATCCAGCCCTGCTTCTACCCTTACAAGATCATATTCTTCATGCTTTTCCTCAACTGTTATTTTCTGGAACTTCTTTAGAGATATAAAGCTTATATCAAGCTTACCGTCATCTATCAATGTATTTGTCCCATTTCCCAGAAAATACATTTTATCCCTTGTAGTCAGTACTTCCTTAAGTTCGCTCCTATCTTCAATAAATATCAGTTCTTTAGCTATACCCCCTACTTTCATATGGGAATATTCCTTAATTTCGACATCCTTAAGTACTTCCATCTTTTAATTTTATCTCCTTAACTATTTTAATTTTTCCTTTATTTCATGAGCTAGCTTTGATACACTTCCAGCCCCCATAAATACGAAAGTATCACCTGTATCACGTCTGTTCCTTACTATTTCTTCTATTTCTTCTTCCGTACATACCTTAACTCCATTCCCTATTTTATCTGCCAGATCTTCTGAAGTTATTCCATAAGTATTTTCTTCTCCTGCTGAATATACTGGCAACAGAACCAGCTCATCTGCCTTACTGAGGGCTTCTGCAAAATCATCAAAGAAAAATTTTGTCCTGCTGTACCTGTGCGGCTGAAATATAACTGTCACCTTCCCCTTTTCAGCTACTTTAGCTGCTTCTACAGTTACCTTTATTTCTGTAGGATGATGTGCATAGTCATCTATTATTCTTATGCTATTATCATAAATTACCTGATATCTCCTATTTGCCCCTTTAAATTCTGATAACTTCTGCTTCACGATTTCCATATTGCAGTTCAGTTCATGTGCCATATATATAACCGGAAGGGAGTTTGAGACATTATGGCCTCCAGGAATGGAAAGGGAAAATTCCCCTAAATTTTTTCCATTTTTAATAACTTCGTATCTGGTACCTCCTTCGCTTACAGTAATATTTGTAGCAAAAATATGTGCATCCTCCTTCTCTATACTATACCATATAATGTTCTTATTTTTAATATTTAATGTTGAAATTTCTTTACAGTCCTTACATAAAATTGCCAGCTTCTCAGTACTGTCAATAAATTTTTCAAAAGATTTCTTTATATTTTCATATGTTCCGTGATGTTCCAGATGGTCAGGTTCAACATTTGTTACAACTGAATACTTAGGTTTTATATACAGGAATGAATTATCACTTTCATCAGCTTCTGCTATAAAATATTCCGAATTTCCAATCTTACTGTTACTCTGAATTTCTGGAATTACTCCCCCTACTACTATGAAGGGATCCTTTTCCAGAAAGGCTACGCTCATCATGGAACTTGTCGTTGTTTTTCCATGTGTCCCTGCTACTGCTATACCTTCAAACTCATTCATTATTTCAGCCAGCAGTTCCCCTCTTTTTATTTTCCTTATATTGTTTTCGACAATATACCTGTATTCAGGATTTGATTCCTTTATTGCAGTCGAATATACAAAAAGGTCTATCCCTCTGTCCCTTACATTTTCCTCAACTTGTCCTATATATACTTTTATTCCCATTTCTTCCATTTCTTTTGTTACCGGCTTCACTTCCAGATCAGAACCGGCCACATTATATCCTTCTTTTGCCAGTATTTTAGCCAGCCCGCTCATTCCTATACCATTTATTCCGCTAAAATAAACGTTCCTAATATCATCTAACATCATATCCTCCATTTTTATAAAAGATTATAGCTCCATTTCCTTTATTATCAGTTCTGCTGCGTTTCCTTTTTTTAATTTCCTAAGATTTTCCTGCATAAATTTCAGGATTTCTTCCTGCTTTACGAGGATAAGGGCTTCTTCCACCGCCTTTTCTGCCATTTCATTGGAAAATATCCTGGAAGCATTGACATATTCCAGGGCATCTGCATTCTCCTTCTGTCCTACAAAATCATAGGGAATCAGTATAGATGGCTTTTCCAGCTGGATAAGTTCCGAAATTGTAGAAGCTCCGGCTCTACATATTACCAGGTCAGAGGCAGACATTATATCTGCCACATTATTAAAATATGGTTTAACTACAGATTTTCCGAAATCCTGCATCCTGAATGTTCCTTCTTCAAAGTTGTCCTTTCCTGTCCCCCAGAATATTTTTATTTTTTCATCACTTACTATATCTTTCCATTTCCTTGCAACAGCTTCATTTATACTTCTGGCTCCAAGACTTCCTCCGATTATAAGGATTACTCTCTCTTCTGGAGAAATTCTCAGCTTTATCCTTTCTTCTTCCTTATTTTTAGTATAAAATTCCTTCCTTAGAGGATTTCCAGTTACAAAAAACTTACTCCTGTATTTTTCGGGAACACTGTCAACGGTATTTTCAAAGGCAACGAAAACTTTCTTAGCCCATCTATAGAAATATCTGTTTGCCTGTCCCATTGTGCTGTTCTGCTCCTGTAAATAGTAAGGTATTCTCAGAAGTATTGCTGCTGTCAGCACAGGTATTGTTATATAGTTTCCAAATCCTATGACTTCTGTCGGTTTTTCCTTTCTTAATATGCTTATTGCCCTGAATACGGATTTTATCATTTTAAAGACAGAAATCACTGATTTTAATGGAAGTACATCAAGTCCTATAAACCTGAAATTTTCCCTTGGAACCAGTTCCTTCTCCATTCTATGTATTGTTCCAATAAACAGTATATCTGTATTCTTATCCTTTAACTTTTCGGCAATGGATAATGCCGGATAAATATGACCTCCGGTACCACCAGTTGCAAATACTACTTTTTTCATAAAAGCCTGTCTCCGTTCAATTTATTTTAATTTAGATTATTTCTTCTTCCATTTCCGGAATCTCCGTTTCTGCTGCCTTCAATTCATCCTGATATATGGATTTTATAATGTTATGCACTATACCCAAAGATGCTGTCATTGCAATCATCGTACTTCCACCATAACTCATTATTGGAAGCGGAATCCCCGTAGCAGGCAGCATATCAGATACAACGGCTATATTTCCTATTACCTGAAGAGAAAACATCATAAAAATTCCTGTAAGGAGATACTTGGCAAAACTGTCCTTCTTTTTTAGCAATGTTATAAAGATAATAACCAGTAAGGCAACATAAATCAATATCAGTATTACCGAACCTATAAACCCGGTTTCTTCGGCATAACCTGCAAATATATAATCCGTATGTATCTCTGGAAGATAGAAGTATTTCTGAAGTCCATTCCCATAGAACTTTCCTAGCAGCCTTCCGCTTCCTATAGCCATGAGAGATTGTTCTGACTGATACTTCGCTTCACTTTCTGCCCCTAGATATCCAAGTATTCTCCTCATCCTATAAGGAGTGCTCATTACGCTGACTACTGCAACAGAACCGAATGATGCTACTATAGCCACAAAATATCCTATATTAATCCCGGAAACAAATAACATGGAGAGCCCTATTAACGCAATCTGAAGTGTACTGCTGAAAGCCCTTTCAGCTATTATCAGTCCTAGATACAGCATCAGTGGAATTAATACCCTGAAGGCAAGCTTCAGATTTCCGGTCCTCTTCTTCTTATTATAATCTATAATACATGCCAGATATATTATTATTATTATCTTTGCCAGCTCCGAAGGCTGTATTGTAAGCCCAAACAGGCTTATCCATCTTATAGCCCCCTGCCTTTCCTTTCCAATTAAGAGAACAAGTACAAGTAAAAATAGTCCTGCCATATACATCCATGTCTTTATTTTCTTATACCATGTATATTTAAAATTGGAAGTAAAATAAAAGGCAACAAGCCCTGCACCTATCCAGAATATCTGCCTTACGACAAAATAATAGTTATTCTTATATTCCTTCTGTGCTTTAGGAAAGCTCACACTGGCAATCATGGCAATACTGAGACCCATTAATATTATCATTATTATTATCAGGGCTGTCCCCAATACTTTCTTATTTTTCAATTTATTCACCTGTCTATTTTAAAATTTTAACTGTCAGCTCTTTAAATACCTTTCCCCTGTGTTCAAAATTGTTAAACTGACAGAAACTGGATGTTGCTGGAGAGAACAGTACTGTCTGCTCCTGGGAAAAGTCCATATCTGTCCTGAAACTATCTAGAATATTTTCAATAGTTTCCATATTCTTATAATTCCTGTATCCTATCCTTTCCATATCTTCCATTAATATAGGAGCATTCTCACCTATCAGATAGACATAGTCCACTTTTTCCTTTATCTTTTCTACAAGCTTCCTGTTTGAGATTTTCTTGTCATCTCCTCCACAGATGAGTATAATCCTGTTTTCAAAGGCACTTAATGCCTTCAGGGTAGACTCTACATTTGTTCCCTTTGAATCATTTACAAAAACTGTCCTGTCCTTAATAAAAAATTCTTCCAGCCTGTGTTCCAATGCTTTTGTTGATTTTAAGAAACTTGATATTGTTTCATTAGAAATTCCTAAAATTTTTGCTGCACCTATAATAAAAAGCATGTTTTCAAGATTATGCTCCCCTTTTAATGCTAGACTGCCTACATCAATAAGTTTTTCAGAAACTGTTTCCAGTGCCTTATCCTCATAAAAATCTATCCTGTCGTTAATATCCTTCATGATATGGATATTTCCGTCATGGACAAATACAGTCCCCTTTTTTTTACGGCTAAGATATACCTTTCTTGCTTTTATTCTTTCACTTAATCCTTTTTTTTCATATAATTCTGAAAACACTTCATCATCAAGGTTAACAAGGGCAAAATCATTTTTTGTCTGTCTCTGGAAAATATTAAATTTTGTAATATAATATTCTTCTACTGACCTGTACCTAGAAAGATGGTCAGGAGTCAGGTTTATAATCCCGGCAATATTAGAGTGTACTGCAGGGTTATTTTCCAGCTGATAGCTGCTCAGCTCCAGGACTACGTAATCTAAAGGAATCTCATCTGCTATGAGCCCCGCAAATGAAAAACCCGCATTTCCGGCAAGTCTGGAATTAAGCCCCGCATATTCAAGCAGTTCCTGCATCTTAGAGGCGGTTGTTGTCTTTCCGTTAGTTCCCGTAAATGAAATAACCTGTACAAGCTTGTCCATATATTTATAAGCGATATCAATCTCTGATATTATTTTTATATTTTTTTCCTCTGCCTTTTTTAGGATTTCTACTTCCCAAGGTATTCCTGGGCTTTTTATAATAAATTCTATATTTTCATTTTCAAGGACTCTTATCCCCTCAGCAGAAGGCAGTCCTATCTTATCATCTATTAAAAATATTTCATAATTATTTTTTTCCAATAACTTTTTAGCACCCAATCCACTCAATCCTGCACCGAATACTATAGCTTTAGCCTTTTCCATTAAATGTCTCCCGATTCTCAAATTTTAAACGTTACTTAAACATACTCACTGCTTCTGTCACTAACTGACACTGTCTCATAATACTTACTCATAATACTTAATACCGTACTTTTCATAAATTCTGTCAAATAGAATTAAATATATCTATCTTCCGTTACTGCTATCTTAATTTCAATATTACAAATGTCAGGAGGCACATCATTATAGTTACAATCCAGAACCTTATCGTAACCTTTGTCTCAGGTATTCCCAGCATTTCAAAATGATGGTGTATCGGTGCCATCTTAAACACCCTCCTTTTAAAGGTCTTATAATGCCACACCTGTATCATTACAGAAAATGCTTCCAGGATAAATATAAATCCTGCAATGGGAAGCAGAAGCTCCTGCTTAAGAAATATTACAATTATTCCAAGTATTCCTCCTAAAGTAAGCGAACCCGTATCCCCCATAAACATCTGGGCAGGATAAAAGTTAAACCAGAGGAACCCTGTAAGTGCACCTATAACTGCAGCCAAGTACACGGTCATTTCAGCAGCATCCCTTACATGATAGAGATTTAAATATTTTGCATATTCATAATGTCCTGTCAGGTATGTAATTATAAGGAGTGTCACGCTTACTACTATTATAGGACCGCTTACCAGTCCATCCAGTCCGTCTGTCAGATTTACAGCATTTGAAGAACCTATTATGACAAACATCATGAAAACGAAGAAAAATATTGGTGTTATATATAAGAAAGACCCTTTTATAAGAGGATTTACTATTGAAAAATCCAACGTCTTGTTTATTATCCCGAATCTATAGATAAAAACAAACGTTATTGTTGTTATTATCAACTGCCCTAATATCTTCTTCTTTCCAGAAAGTCCATTCTTATGCCTTGTAAGTTTCAGATAATCATCATAAAACCCTATTGTTGTAAACAGGATGGTTATTATAAATAAAAATATTATAAATTTATTTGTAAAATTTCCTGCAACCAGTGTTGAAAAAATTATAGCCCCTATTATAAGCAGTCCTCCCATAGTAGGTGTACCCGCCTTGCTGAAATGGTTCTTAGGACCTTCTTCCCTGGCAGTATCTCCATATTTTTTCTTTTTCAGCCATTTTATAAAAGGTTTCCCAAATATCAGCATAAAAAGAAATGCAGTAACAAAGGCAATAGATGCTCTTATAGTTATTGACTTAAATATTCTTAAAACTCTCCAGTTATTTATAAATAAAGATTGTAACAGATACAACATTTTTCTATCTCCTTCTATGTTTAGTTAATTCCCCGCCCTTATTCCTGTTCCTTTTTTATATACTTAGGTCCTCGTCTTCAATAACCTCTTCCAGCTTCATTCCTCTTGATCCTTTTATCAGTATAACCTTTTCATTCCCTATCTGGGACAATGCCTTACGTAGCTCCTTCTTGTCAGTAAAATGCCTTACTTCCATATAGGATTTTACATCTTCCGTTCCTTCCGTTAATTTCTTATACAGGAAGGACATCCTGAGTCCATAAAGATAGAGCCTGTCTATCTTTACCCTTCCAACTACATCTGAAAGTCCGGCATGTAATTCCGCTTCCTTTTCTCCAAGCTCAAGCATATCTCCTATAACCGCTATTTTCTCTCTGTCATTGTATATTTCCGAAAATGTCTCCAAAGATTTTTCCATAGACATTGGACTTGCATTATATGCATCATTTATATATGTCGTTCCTTCTTTTGAAATTATCTGAAATCTCATGTCTGTAAGAGCAATATCTTTTATCGATTCCCTTATATGTGTTTCATCTAATCCAAGTTCTACTGCCACGGAAATGGCTATAGCCAGATTTAGGATATTATGTTCTCCAAGTACATTAGTAGTATATCTCTCTTCTATAATGCAGTTCCTTTGCCCCGAAAAATATTTCAATGAAAATTCTGTACCTTTTTCATCAAAAGAAACATCCCCATAATAAAAATTAGAAGTTCCTGATATAAAAGGATTCTGACTATTCAGGACTTTAACTGTCTTAAATGATCCTCCCTCAATATTCTTTAAATAAGTATCGTCTCCATTTATAACTAACACATCTTTAGTATGAGGAAGTATTTCTGTCTTAGCTTTAAAGACATTTTCCTTAGTTTTCAGAAATTCCAGGTGAGATTCACCTATATTAGTAATAATACTTATATCCGGAGCTGATATCTTCCCTAAAAGGTCTATTTCTCCAAATCCGCTCATCCCCATTTCTAAAATAATAAATTCATCTCCAGGTTCAGAACGCAACAAAGTGAAGGGCAGTCCAATATGGTTATTGTAGTTCCCTTCTGTTTTCTTTCCTTTAAATTTTCCAGACAGTATATGGAACACCATATCCTTTACTGTCGTTTTCCCGTTACTTCCTGTAATACCTATTACTTTCAGGTTTAAATTCTTCCTCCATCTTTCAGCAAACTCCTGAAGGAATTCTACACTGTCCTTTACAAGAAAGGATTTTTCACTGTATTCTGGAGGAATCTGTGCATTTTCATCATCATACACTACATATGCACCTTTTTCCAGTGCTTCATTAAGAAACTTATTTCCTCCACGTATTGCTACGAACAGGTCATTTTCCTCTAATTCCTTTGAATTCATTGATACATTTTTTATATTTATAAAACGATTATATCTATTATCTATAATACTAAGAAATATTTCACTTTTATTCATATATTATCTCCAATTTTACACTAGTCATATTGTAAGATTATATCATTAGAAGAGTATTTTTTCAATATATTTAGGAAAAATTTATAAATAAAATATTTATTCAAATCTGATGAGCATAATACTGCACCTATTTTATACTACTTTCTTTCAACATTGTCTTCTGCATACATCCTTTCTTCCATTAAATCTGAAAATTCCATAAGATTATCAACAATTATAGGATTAATACCCGAAGAGGCCAGTTTTAAAATATTCTCTTTTCCATATCCTGTCTTTACTAAGACTGTATTAAATCCTAATTTATCAGCAGGAATAAGATCTGTTATCCTGTCACCTACCATATAGGAAACAGCGGGATTAATATTAAATTCCTCAATGGCACGCAAAAAATTTCCTGTAGCAGGTTTCCTGCATTCACATTCTTTCTTATAAATTCCGGTTCCGTCTGGATGATGAGGGCAGAAATAAGTATTCTCAATTACTATCCCCTTTTTCTTTAAATCATCCTCAATAAATTCTTCAAGCCTTAAATAATCCTCTTCCCTATAATATCCTTTAGCTATTCCAGCCTGGTTAGTAATAATTACGAACCTGTAACCTAATAGGCTGAGCCTCTTCAATGAATCAACAACCCCTGTCTCATATTCAAAATCCTCTATCCTGTACAGATAGTTCTTCTCAATATTAATTACCCCGTCCCTGTCAAATATAATAAACTTGCCATTCATTATCCTTTACAAAACCAATCCTTTCTAGAAAATAAATTTACAGCTCTCCTTACAGTGTAGAATAAATATATCTTATCTCTTCATTTTTTCTTTTTCCAACAATATACAATGTAAAATAAAGCTCCTCATCTGAAAAGGAAAGCTCACCAGAATAACAGTCCGGTTCACAGATATAATTTTCTGATAAAATAAACCTTTTCTCTCTAAAAATAAACTGAAATATTTTTTCATAGGAACCATTCCTGAAATGATAGAAGTCAATCCCATGGTCGGTAAATTTCCACATTTTTCTGTCATTCAGAATTTCTGGAGCTTTTTCTTCAGAAAGATAAATAGAATCAGAAAAATAGACCTCATCTCTGTCAATAAGAACCTGAACGTCACCTGTTCCAGAATAATTCCATTCCATGGATGACTTTCCTATACTTCTGGAATCAAACTTCAGCCTATTAACTGTAATCATCCTATTATAAAAATCCTTCAAATTCATATCGTCCATCCTAATCTTGTATAAAATTAATTCTAAACCAATATATTACCAGTATATAAAAAAAAAAGCTTAAAAGCAATAAAAATAATTAATTTTTAAACTTTAAGCAAAAAGACAAAATATTAAGCAGTAAAAAAATAAAAAAGAGTCTGGCGGCGACCGATTTTCCCTGGGGGGACCCCAAGTATCTTAGGCGCAGGCAGGCTTAACTTCCGGGTTCGGAAAGTTGCCGGGTGTATCCCTGCCGCTGTTACCACCAAACTTCACTGC
>JBHACQ010000093.1:0-3485 GCA_041854625.1 Leptotrichia sp.
AACAGAAAGAGAGGTATAAAATGAAAAATAAAATTATAGTACTGCCTATACTGGTTCTTATTTTTATATTCAGTTGTGGAAAAAAACATGAAGCAGTTAAACATTTTGAAAACGTTCTACAGACTTTACAGAAAGGGGAAATTACAAATGCATCAGATGATGACCTGTTAAAAATAAATCCTAAAGCTATAAAAATTTATTCTGAAGCATATAAAAAAATGACATATAAGATAAATGGGACAACGGTTAAAAATGAAGAAGTAATCATAAATGTAACCATGAAGACTCCTGACCTGAGTACTACTCTGGAGAAATATATGGAGAAAGTCCAAACACTAGGAAGCACCCATGCAAATAAATCTCCGTCTGAAAAAGCGGACATAGAAGAAAAACTTATGATGGATATAATCAAGGAACAAATGGCAAGCCCTGATTTAAAATACCTGAATAAAACCTTTGATGTAGTATATGTAAAATCTGGAAATGAATGGAACATGAGTACATCAGCAAATAATGAATACATTGAAATGATAACATTTGGAATGATTATTGTAAAATAAGTCCAATTAGTTTTTGAAAATATACAATAACAGTTTCAGATAACATTTCAGATATAAATTTTAAGAACATTCCTTAACTTTTATGATTTCTATAATGTTATGTCACTTAGTCTAAAAGTTAAGGGAATGTTCTCTTTTATAGATTTTACGAAAATATAATTTAAGTTGTCGGTTATACTATATATTCCAGTAATTCTAGAGGATTATCTATCATAATATCTGCTTTTTCCCTCTTTAACATTTCAATGCTGTGACTTCCCCAGCTTACACCACATGTATATACTCCTGCTGCTCTCCCCATCTGGATATCAAAAATAGCATCTCCCACCATAATGGCACTATCCTTAGAAAATCCATATTTTTCTACAAGAATGTTTATCCCTTCAGGATGAGGTTTATGGTTTGAAACTTCATCAGGTCCTATTACATCAGAAAAATATCCTTCAATTTCTAAAAGTTTCAGATTCCTTTCCAGGACACTTGATTTCTTACTGGAAACAATATAGCATCCTATATTCCTTGCCCTTAATATTTCAAGCAGTTCCCTTATTTCTGGAAATATTTTCAGGCAATCCTTTTCTATCTTCTTTGAATAGTCCCTGAAAATATCTAAAAGATTGTTCAGATCCTTTTCTGACAGGTGCCTGTCTGCCATTTTAACAAATGAAGTTTCAATCGGTATCCCCATATAATATTTTATCTGTTCATCTGACGGAACAGTCATGGACATTTCTTCAAATGCTTTTTTTGTAGAACATATTACACATTCCTTTGAATCTCCCAAAGTTCCATCAAAATCAAAAATAACAGTCCTTATTTTCATTGAGTATTTCTCCTTACTAAATTTACAGTTTTCCTGATTATACTACATTTCAGATTTAAAGTAAAAATATTTTTCTCTGATTTGATATATTACAGGGATAAACAGAAATCATTAAAACTGTGTTTCAAAACCTAATTTTAACATGCCATTTTTTGTTTCCCTTAATCCATATCCTATATTAATCTTAAATCTGTCATTTAGCTTATAATTTATACCTGTTTCCAAATTAACCACACCTCTTGAATAATTTAATGGAGCTATTTCGTATAATGAAGAAAAATCTCTTTTTGAATGATACGAATCTTTATTAAACCTGTACTCATATTCAATATTGCCATACAAATCAAATTTTTTAAAGATCACCTGACCTAAAATTCCTATTGAGGCATTCATACCTGTTTTTGAAGCTTTTGAAGCTCCAATTTTTTCTATTTTACCTTCATTTATTCTAGTTACCCCTAAACCAAAATATGGTTTTATATAGCCATTATTAAAATAGTACTTGTATCCTAATTTTGTATCAAAATCCATTATTTTAGACTTATATTCAGCATCATGGATTAATCCTAATCCTGAATCAGTTTCATATTTATGCTTATTTGCAGAATATGTGAATATTCCTGTCAAATCAATATTATCAGTTAAATCATATTTTCCACTTAAAGAAAGCTGGTATGAGTCCACCTGCTCCCTTATTCCTTCAAAATTTTCTTTATACTGAATCCCCCATATTGGAGATTACTGTTCACATAGAATCGCTACTTTCTATGCAGTTCTCTTATGAACTTCTTATGTTTTCACATAAGCACAGACTATATCTTATCCTACATCATTACATGTTTAGGTCTGCCCGCTTCCACCTGCTCAGGTGTACTTCCTTTACGGAATAGTCGTTGAACCTTCTCCTTTTCAGAGCTTGGCTGCTGATTGCCCATTATCTCTCATTATTCCAGCACTTAGGATTTAACCTTATGCCATTCCTGTAATTTTTTCTGCTTTCGCAACATTCACACTTAAACTTATTTCAATTTTATGTTGTAGTTTACAGGACTTTAGGGTTTCCCAGCAATTCAGGCAGTATTAGATAGTTTTAATAAATCTATCCCGACATACACATTTCTGTATATGCTGACTAAGTTTATTTACCTAATTTATGTGGTTAGCATAATTTATGGTAATTTATTTTAATCAATTTTTGAATCCTGATAACCGAAAGCACCGCCGACAGTAATCTTATTAAAATTCTTAGTAGCTGAAAGCACCACTCCGTTACTGTTTGACTTATATTTTACACTGCTTCCCTTATCCTTATATCCAGTATCTAAATTTCCTACATAGGAAACATCTATTTTTAATTCATTATTTCGGGTATTTTCTATATTTTTATACATAATCGCCCTTGTATTTTTAGTTAAATCTAAGTCTACTTTAGATCTCGGCATATCCAGAACCGTTTTTCCTGCAGATTGTACTGAAGCGTTTGAAACCATTCTATTTTGTAGCACTATTGTACTTGTTAATGGTGTATTTATTGCGTTTACCATGCTTTCAAAGTTTATTGCCAGTTCATCATAGGGATTAGGCTGTACATCCGTTGTTATCATTAACCAGCCTGCATTCCGTTGTCTTGACAGTTCTATTATTGTTTTGTACTGTGCAGGAGTAGCTGCATAAATAATGTGCATTATATTTTTTGAATTTGAAGCTGTATTTTCAAAAACAGAAGTCGGCTGATAAAATCTGTTAATATACTCGTCAGCACTTATTTCACTTGTTACCCATATATCTGCGTATGGAGAAATTCCATCAGATATATTCCTTCCTGGATTTGCCATCACAGTCATTTCCGGATAATGGGTTTTCACATAATTATATAGTCCTCTCATTTTATTGATTTGTGTCTGGTTGCTTCCCGGTGCAGCTTCATCAAAGAATATTCCAGAAATATTGTTTCTTCCATAAAGCTGTACATATCTGTCTACATCGGAAAATATATCAGCATCACTTCTATTAAAATAATTTGTCAGGACATATCCGATATTTTTTATTCCTGCATTAATATTTGTCTGAATCTGCCTTGTGTAATCACTGCTGGCTGAAGA
>JBHACQ010000094.1:0-7858 GCA_041854625.1 Leptotrichia sp.
GTGTATAATTATATTGTATAAATTCATTACAAAAATACGAAAATAGTATAACAGTAATCTTAATATAAAACATTGACATAAATTAACAAATATAGTATAATCATTATGAAAACGGAATGTACTGTATATATTGCTCAGCAATAATAGATACAGGCCCAAAAGACGGCTCTCATAGTGATATGAGAGTTTTTTTATTAGGAGGATAGAATGTCAAATAATAGTCTAGATAAACCTTTTAAAACTTTCCAAGAACAGTTGGATTTATTAAATACACGTATGACCACAGATACAAGTACAATCTATTATCTGATGAGAAATAATTATTATTCCATTATTAATTTT
This sequence comes from Leptotrichia sp., assembly GCA_041854625.1. Lineage (GTDB taxonomy): Bacteria > Fusobacteriota > Fusobacteriia > Fusobacteriales > Leptotrichiaceae > Leptotrichia_A. The sequence goes on from JBHACQ010000094.1 coordinate 343, forward strand.
TATAAAAAACCTTTTATAATTAATAGAGCAGCTGAAAGATATCGACATGGGACTCATTTTAATGACCTAAAATCTTTAATGGAATTTGATAGAAATTTAAGACTACTCTTTTTTAATTACCTAACACAATTGGAAAGGACTACAAAAACTTTAATTTCCTATCTTTTTTCTGAACATTATGGGAAAGATAGCAAAGAACCTTACCTTGACAGAAATAATTATTATTTAAATAATCGAACTGAACCGAAAATTAATGAGTTAATAAACAGATTTAATGACATCAACAAGAATTATAAAAAATACACTGTAATATCTCATTATAAAAGTAAAAATAATTTTCCTTTTTGGGTAACTATTCACTTTTTAAGTTTTGGAGAGACAAGTATGTTATTCTCTCTTCTATTAAATGACATCAAGGAACTTATTACTGATTATTTTAAAGATCTTTATTTTCATGAATATAATAATTTTTTAACTACTGATCATCATTTTTTAAGGACTTTTTTGAAGTCCTGTACAGAATTCAGAAATGCTGCTGGACACAATGAAAGATTCTACAATTACAAAATAAGAGATTCTTTAAATATAGCAAATACAATTGGGATTTCATCAGACAAAAGTAATTTATTTTCCATATACGAAGGTCTAAAATTTTTCCTACCAAAAAAAGAATATGAAAAACTAACTGAAGATTTAAAAATATTAATAACAGATTTAGAAAAAGACTTAAATACTGACTGGATAACAAATGGAAGTAAACATAATCCTCTTCCAATAAATAGCATTTTAAAATTAATGAATTTTCCTGATGACTGGCACAAATAAAAAGACTGCCTAAGCTAACACATGGTTAACTTAAAGACAGCCTTACTATAGATAAAATTGACTACTGCTGAGTTCCTCTTTTTACAAGCCTGAACTCTATCCTTCTGTTCTGTGCCCTTCCTTCTGATGTGGAATTCGTCGCTACAGGAACCTCTTCTCCCTTAGACTCTATTCCTGCTATCCTGTCCCTTGATAGACCAAATTCTACCAGCTTCGATGCTACGCTCTGTGCCCTCCTCATTCCTAGACCCATGTTGTATGCATTCGTCCCCTTGGAATCAGTATGTCCTTCTATCACTACCTCATAGTCGTTCTGTTCCAGATACGCTACAAACTTCTGCAGCATCTCAAAGTACTGCGGCTTTACGTTCGACTTGTCAAAGTCAAAGTTCAGTGACCTGTCGTCTGCCACGACTACTACCTCGTCCGGTGTCACAGGATTCTCACCTATCACTTCCGTTATGTCTATCCTCTCTACTTCAAGGGCGTTTATCCTTATCGTGTTCTCCCTTATCTGTGTTGTTGTCAGCTTCTTCCCATAGCTCACCACTGACATAGCCAGCAACAGCACAGTCATCATTACTGCTGCTCTTCTAGCCATGCGTCAGCCTCCTTCTCCAGTGACCTGTATTCCTTGGAATATTCTATCTTCCCTTCTTCCTTCAGCTTCTCTACGTTTTCTGAAGGCTTTATGAACTTGTTCTCCCTCAGGTACGCCTCTATGTTGTCAAGCCTGTCTGTGTTATACTGTACTACTGCCTTGTTTGTACATGACATTAGAAGTAATCCTATCCCTATTGCCATCATTCCTTTTTTCATATCTCCTATCTCCTATCTTCTTAAAGTTTTTGTCATCTTACATCTTACTACTTCAGCTTGTCCTCTATCCCTTCAAGCCTCGTCTCCATCTTCTCAAGCATCTCGTTCGTCTTGTGGAACGTCTCTATGTTGCCGTTTATCTCCTCGACACGCTTCTTTATCCTCTGTATCTCAACATCCATCTTCTCGCTCTCGCTCATGTTCTTATACTTCGCCTTCTGGGCCTTTGCTTCCGCCTTCTTCTTCCTAGCCTCTGCCGCCTTAGCATCCATCTCCTGCTTTGAAGGCTTCACTCCCTTGACTGATGACGGTACTTCCTCACCTTCCTCAACCAGGTTGTTCATAAGCTCCTCCTGCTTAGCAGCCTTGGCCTTCTCCGCCTGCCTCTGCTTCGCTATCCTTAACAGCCTCTCAACGTTAGGATCGTTCTTTGCATATGTGAGCTGACTCAGGCACAGAACTACTCCAAGCGATAACATTATCTTTCTCATCTCTTCCTCCTATTTCTTTTCCTTTGTAGTCTTAGGCTTTTCCGCCTTCTTTACCTTCTTCTTACCTATCACTTCATTGTAGCCCTCAAGCTCAGCTTCCTCCCTCGCTACGCTCCTTACTACCCTCTCATAGAAGTCTACCTTTATCGCCGCCTTCTGGGCATTGTACTCCAGCTTCTCCATCGGTGTCTTAGGCTTTACTTCCTCTACTACTTCCTCTTCAAGGACTACTTCACCTTCAGGTGTTGTGACTACCTCCTTCACCTTCTTCTCTACCTTCGGCTTTGCAGCTTCCCTCTGCTGCCTGTAGTAGTCGTCCCTTGCCTTCTTGAGCAGGCTCTGTGCAGATTCTCCCATGGATATGCTGCTCAGTGCAAGAAGTATTCCTGTAATTATCAGCTTCCTTTTCATTCTCTTCCTCCCGTTTCCTTTCTTCTCTCTAGTTACCCATTATAGCCAGTATCTGTTCTATCTCCGCTATCTTCTGTTCCTTCTCCTTGATGAGCTTCGCTATGTTCTTGTAGTATGTGTCATAGTTGTTCAGCACCTTCTTGTACTGGTCCCTGTGCCATCTGACTTCCGAATCCTTCTTGAGCTTCTCGAAGATCTTCTCCTTGCCTACTTCCTTTGCCTTGAGGTCTTCCACTTCCGCTTGAAGCTGGGCCTTCTGTGCCTCAAACTCCCTCTTCTTCTCTGCTTCCTTCTCCAGAAGCGTGTTGAACTTGCTCTCTATAGCATTAAGGCTGGATTCCAGATTATTCGTAGCTGAATATCCTGCTGTCCCCAGCATCATTAATGCTGATAGTACTACTAATGATTTCTTCATTTTTCCTCCTGTATAATTTATCAAATAAAATTCTAATATTTCAAGTTTATTTGAATTTCATTTGTTTTTTTATTTATAATAACATATTTTTATCATTTTGTATAGATTCTAAAGAAAAAATTTCATTAATTTTTATAAAAAAAAATTTTTTAAAAATAACATCTGTTTGAATACAAGATCTGTTATCTCTAAAAAAGTTTTTCTTACTAGAAAATTATTTTTTCTGGATTTTTCTATATTTATTTGGAAGAATTCCGTAATATTTTTTAAATGCAATAGAAAATTTACTTGGATTTTCATATCCAATTTCAACTGCAATATCCAGTATATTTCTATTTGTCATTTCTAATAATGATTTTGCATACTCCATTTTGATTTTTTGAATGTATAGGGAAGTCGTTATTCCATATATATTCTTAAAAGAGCGTTGAAGCTGATAGTTACTTAACATCATAATTTTACATAGCTCCTTCGTAGAAGGTATTTCATATACCGGATATCCATTTATAATCCGTTTTGCCTTCCTTACTATTTCAATGTCATCCTGTAACACATCCTCTCCAAATTTTGCCTGTATCTCCAGAGTTAGAAAAATAAGCTGAAATATTTTAGACTTGAATTGAAAATATTCATTTAAAGTATTAACTTTTGCATTTTCAATCTGATGGACAAGGATGTTTATTTGAGAATTTGATCTTCCCATACAAAAAATATCATCTTCAAACATTGAAAAAAGATTATCTATCCATTTTGACAGTATTTCTTCATCAATATCCGATTCTAATATTTTTTTTGACAGCTTGTCTACATTTAAGAATATGAGGATTTTCTTGAAATCTTTACTTTCAAAACTATAATTTTCTAAACTTTCATTATTTATTTTATAAAATAAGATATCCCCCTTTTTTAGAATATATGTTTTTCCATCTGTTTTTGAATAAATTTTGCATTCTCCGCCAAAACAGTACAGTATTTCAACTACATTTGCGTTAAGGATGGGATAGAAAAGACCTTGAGCTGTTTTACCTGAAGCCTTTAATATGGAAACTTCATAATCTTCATCTAATCTGTATCTTTCTAGAACCCCCTTTGTATCGTCTATTTTAGATTCCAAATAATATTTTAAGCTAAATTCCTTTTTTTCTTCTCTTAGCCTGAAAGTTTTCCTCAATATTTCTTCTTCAAGAATGCTTACTAGTTCAATGTTAGAATTACTCACTTTATTTTCTGTATTTTTCATAGTATTTCTACTCCATGTTCTATAATTTATTGTTATTTTTCATATTATACTTTAATTTTATTATATTTTCTAGCCTGTATTTTAAAATGTCCTGATTTTAAAAAAGAAAAATCTTTCTGAAGGCTAACCGTCAAAAAGACTTTTCTTTTATAAAGAGCTTAAAAAATTAAATTATTAGAAACTGAGCCTTATACCTGTCGTAAATATGTTGTTGTTCCCCTTCCTTGACAGCTTACCGTCATAGTTCACATACCACGCAAAGTTCGGATTCACTTCCGTCAGTACTCCCAGACCTCCCCATGTCTGATGCCTTGATAGTCCTATCCCCTTCACCTTGAACCTCGCCCCCGGAAGACCTGTATATGACGCCTCAAAGCTCAGGTCCTCCTTGTTAAAGGCCGCCTGATGGGATACATAGCCCTGGAATGTCGTCTTACTTCCGCCGCTCCATTCCACTCTCTTACCTACCCTCAGTCCTACATGTCCGCTCGTCTGCTTAAATGTCGCCCTAGGAGCTGTCAGTCCAAACTGGCTGTTCTCTTCCGTAAAGCTTCCCCTGCTCACTGTATCATGGCTTATTCCTACATACGGTGTTATTACAAATCCACCTGCCTCTGCATCATAGCCCGCTTCCAGATAGCCCGAGAATACCCTGTCCCTGTGCTCTATCTTCGCCCTTCGGGACGGCCCGTTCTCTATCAGTATGTCACGCTCCACCTTGCTCGTTATGAAGCCCATCCCAAGCCTTCCCTGTATATATGCCGTCCCTGCGTCATACCTTCCGTAGACTGATATCCCGAAGCCGTCTCCCTTCGACCTGCCTCCATGCCTGTCAAACTTTGCTTCAGATGTAGAATAGGACAGTGCTCCTCCTATTATGAAGTCCCCTAACTTCCTGTCTACTCCCGCCTGGCCTCCGAATATGTTCGTGTCTCCGCTTCCGAAGCCTTCCTGCCTCAGCTCTCCCCTGGCTCCTATACCTGTCACCCAGAGTCCGCCGCTGTTCACGCCGCCTTCAAGCGTCCCAAGCATCACCAGCCTGTTGGACAGGTCCCTGTTCACAGTCTGTGAATGCTGGAACGTCAGTGCCTGGGCAGAACCGTATATATGGCCTGACATGCTGTCCAGTACGGCACTGCTGTTGGAATGCCTCAGGGACAGTGCCTGAAGTTCCGCCGCCTTCAGCGCAAACTTCTCAACTTCTCCAAGATTGCCCGACTCTATCTTCTCGTCAAGTGCCCTGAAGGAAGTCTCTATGTTCTCCGATACATCCAGACGCGTCTCGTCTGAAAGTGAAAGTCCTGATACATACTCCTTCACGTCTTTCCTGCTTAAAGTTACATCTACAGTATTTCCAGTAGTACTTACAGAAGCGTTTATAAGTTCAGGAGCTGCAACTTTATCAAAATTTCCTTTTATTCCTCCGTCAGCTTCTATTATTGTCGACTTGATGGAAGCCTTTGTTATATATCTTCCCGCAGGCTGTGCTTCTATAGTTCCTCCATAATCATCTACACTTCCCTTTACTATGAGCTTGTTTCCTATTTCCGCTCTTGTTATAGAACCTGCCTTCTTAACATAATCTCCTGTTATTATAGCTCCCGTCCCCTTATTTTCCAGTATTCCTCCATCGTTTATTACATTTACTGGGGAAATGGAGCCATCTGAATAGTTTCTCCTTCCTATTACTGTACTTGGATACATTACAAGTTTCCCATTATTGGAGATATGCGTTTCAGAAGCATGTTCATCATATATTTCAAGAGTCCCTTCTTTTATTTCAGTTTTTCCCTTATAGCTGTTCTTACCAGTAAGGACCAGTGTCCCTTTTCCTGACTTTTTCAGACCTCCTCCTCCTGAAATATTGTTTTCAAATATGGAAATCATACCTGGGTCAGTTATATTTGCATTAAAATATCCTATTATATTATTATTCAATGCCCTTTCCCCTTCAAGAAGTACATTATCAAATATTGCAGGACCTTTTAAAGCTTTTTCTGCATTTAACAGTCCCCATCCATATTTAGAATCTACTATGTTATTATCATTTTCAAGTATGCTTCCATCAGAATCATGGAGGTCATCTGCTGTTGTCAGTATAGTCTGCTGTATTTCATGTCCTGTCATCCACGGGAATCTCTCTTTCACCCTCACTGCTGTAGCTGTCACTTTAGGAGCTGCATACGAAGATCCGCTTCCGATACAGTTGTCAAACCCGCAAGTTTGATCTGCTGATATTGCCCAGTATTTTGAAACTCCTGCCTTTGCAAATTCAGAGATATAGTTACCTGTAACAGAATCCTTTCTGACACCTACAACTGAAATCCATCCTTTTGCCAGATCAGAATAATATTTCGGCAATGCTGCCTGAAGAGTAGGATTTTCTGACCCTTTCTTAACTCCGTTAACCAGTTCGCTATTTCCTGCTGCCCATACAAACAAGGTTCCTCTATTTACAGAATCCTTATAAAATCCTATTAATTCATCTGCTCTTCTATTTAATGTTTCATCAGCTTCTGAAACATCCTTTCTTACCATGTTCCTCATTATCTCTTTTCTTTTTGCTTCATCACTGATATAAGTATAGTCAGGTGTCCCAAAGGACTGATTATATATTTTCACTCCTTTTCCATCTAATTCCCTATATTTTTCAAGATCTACTATAAATCCTTTTGAACTGTTTCCAAAACTGACTCCATAAAACTTCAATCCCTTCACTCCATATCCGCTATTTCCTGCTAAAATGGAAGCTACTACAAGTCCGTGGTCATCTCCACTATACCCTTTCTCTTCATCATTTTTTTTAAGTGCAGTCAGCCTGTTCCCAAATTCATATTCCTTTACAGCTTCAAATCTCTTCCCTGAATGTCCGTCTGACGGATTCTGTAAATGAAAATAGGTAGTCTTTGCATCCTTACTTAAAAAATCTCCATCTAGTACTGCGACTCCTACATTAATATTCTTTCCTTCAGGTATTCCCCCGTCTGAATTTGTAGGTTTTAAAAAATTGTTATTACCCCCCGGTACAGAAGGGATTCCCCCTGTACCAGGATTAGATGGGATTGATGGGGGTTGAGGTGTTGAAGGGGAAGATGCTACTGGTGGTATTGATGGTGCCACTGGAACCGTAGGAGTTGATCCTCCTGTCTGTGGTGAAGTATTCCCACCTCCACTTCCCCCGCAGCTTGCCAGAGCTGCTATAAGGCTTATTAATATTGCTATTTTCTTCATTTTTTTACTACGATACATACATCGTTATATATATCATATACTCCTTTCTATTACTTTTTTGGTATTTATAAAACTCTATAAATA
>JBHACQ010000095.1:0-2631 GCA_041854625.1 Leptotrichia sp.
AAAAGGAATGCGTCTTATCCTGATTGAAGATCCAGAATCAGGAAATGTAATAAAGGAATACACTGTTCCTGTAGGTGAGCATCTGGTAGTAACAAATGAGATGCTCATAGAAAAAGGAGCTAAAATTACTGATGGACCAGTATCTCCGCATGACATACTGAAAATAAAAGGTCTGGTAGCTGCACAGCAGTTTATACTGGAATCAGTACAGCAGGTTTATAGGGAACAGGGAGTACCTATTAATGATAAGCACATTGAAATAATAGTTAAGCAGATGTTCCAGAAAGTTAAGATAAAGGAAGCAGGAGATTCACTGTTCTTAGAAGATGAACTTATTGATAAGAAGATAGTGGAAAAGGAAAATAGGATACTTATAGAAAAAGGAAAGGCTCCGGCTACTTATGAACCTGTAATTCAAGGTATAACAAAGGCTGCAGTAAATACAGAAAGCTTCATTTCAGCAGCATCTTTCCAGGAAACTACAAAAGTATTAGCTAATGCGGCAGTTGAAGGGAAAATAGATAAGCTTGAAGGAATGAAGGAAAATGTAATTATCGGTAAAAGGATGCCAGGAGGAACAGGGTTTAAGGATTATAGAAATATAAATGTCAAATTAAAGAGTGAAATAACTGAAGAAGCAGCAGTTGAAGAAGATGCATCTCAGCAGTAATAACAGTCTAAAATATCACAGTAAGAGAGAATGGTTTCCATACTCTCTTTGCTGTGTACAAATAAAATGGATTTGAGGTTTTATATGAAAGGAAAACTTATTATAGTATCAGGACCCAGTGGTTCAGGGAAATCAACAGTTACTAAAATTGTAAAAGAGAAACTTAATATTCCTTTATCTATCTCTGCTACAACAAGAAAACCGCGGGAAGGTGAAATAGAAGGGAAAGACTATTATTTCCTGAGCGAAGAGGAATTCTTGAAGAAGATAGAGCAGGATGAGTTCTATGAATATGCAAATGTTCATGGTAATTATTATGGAACATTGAAAAAAACAGTAGAAGATAACCTGAATAAGGGATTAAACGTAATTCTTGAAATAGATGTCCAGGGGGCATTAATTGCAAAAGAAAAGAAAAAGGATGCAGTATTGGTGTTTTTCCGTACAGAAAATATGGAAATATTGGAAAAACGTCTTAGAAACCGAAAGACAGATTCGGAGGAAGTAATACAGACTAGGCTAAAAAATGCATTATCAGAACTGGAATATGAAAATAAATATAACTATACTATTGTTAATGATGATATAGAAGATTCTGTAAAGAAGCTCATAGATATCATAGAAGGATAACTTATAATTTAATTTAGAGAAAATATATGGAGGAAAAAATGAAAAAGGAAAAGATAACTATTGATGATTTATTGACAAAAATACCTAATAAATATGAGTTGGCAATAGTAGCTGGGCAAGTGGCAAAAAAAGAATTTGTTAAGGGAAACGATAAGTTCCAGATAATGGACAATGTATTTAAGGATATTATGGAAGATGAAGTTGAAATAACAAAATAAATAAAATTCGATTAAAAATATTGACTATTTGAAAATATAAAATATACTTATAGTGGGAAACTGAAAATTGAGGTGATCCAATGTACAAGGACAGTGAAATAGAAAAATTTATAGAGAGCCTGGATATAGTACAAGTTATTGGAGAATACGTTGTCTTAAAGAAGGCAGGTGCAAACTATAAGGGACTTTCCCCATTTAAAGAGGAAAGAACTCCTTCATTTGTAGTCAGCCCTACTAAGAATATATTTAAAGACTTCAGTACAAATATCGGTGGAAATGTTATATCTTTTTACATGAAGATAAATAATCTGACTTTTTATGAAGCTATAGAAGAACTATCAAGAAAATATAATGTTCCAATCAGGAAAATAGTACTTAAAGAAAAGAATAGCCAGAATGAAAAATATTATGAATTAATGAAGGCGGCACAGGAAATTTTCAGCAGGAACATGATGGAATCTGAAGCTGCACTAAAATATATGGAAGACAGAGGATTTTCCAGGGAAGATATAAGAAAATTCGGGATAGGTTTCTCCTATAATAAATGGGATTATATTCTGAAAAGTTTAACAGAAAGAGGATACAACGAAGAAATTCTACTTGAGTCAGGTCTCATAAGAAAAAATGAGAGGGGAAATATATTTGATTATTTTCGGGGCAGAATAACATTTCCCATATATAATGAAGCAATGAAAATAGTAGGTTTTGGTGGAAGAATTATAGAAAAGGATGAAAATAGTCCTAAATATCTGAATTCTCCAGATTCTAAAATTTTTAAGAAAGGTCATGAACTTTTTGGATTATACAACAGGGGAGAAAATATAAGGAAAAAAGGTCTTGCCATCTTGATGGAGGGATATCTGGATGTACTGACGGCTCATAGGAACAGTTTTACAAATTCTGTTGCAAGTCTGGGGACAGCTTTTACAGATGACCAGGCCAAACTATTAAAGAAGTATACAAGTAATGTTATTATAGCCTATGATAATGACAATGCAGGTAAAGAAGCAGTAGTAAAGGCAGGGAGTATCCTGAAAAGGCATGATTTTAATATCAGATGTCTTGTAATAGATGACGAGGTTAAAGATCCTGATGAATATTTAAGGAAGTATG
>JBHACQ010000096.1:0-4030 GCA_041854625.1 Leptotrichia sp.
ATTTAGGAAAGTATTTTTTTATCAGTTCAAGACTTTCATTATTGCTGTACTTTGAAGTTGCAAAATGTGGAAATGCTTCAGCTGACAGTGCATTTCCCTGTTCCATTAATTTTCTAGTTAAGCTTCTGTTTAATTCTATTATACTCTTTTCAGAATTTTTTTCAATACTGTTTTTATTCATAAAATTTTCTATATAATCGAGTATACATTTCTGTTATGTTTCTGTCTTCTTTCTATATTAAATTAACTCATTCAAAATAACTAGAAACTCTCTATTCAAATTTCTCGAATTATGTAACATAAGTTACAGAAATAGTTTCCTGAATATCATATAATACCAATAAAGAATAAGGAGATGATATATATGTTCGGAGAAGTAAAAAAAGAAGCTGGATTAGCATTTTCCCATGATAATTTTAAAGTTGTAAAGAAAGTAGTAGAAAAGGATGAAAAAATTCCTTCACATAATCATGAAGCAGAAATCATAATATTTTCAGTTTTAAAGGGAAAAATGGAAATATTCCTAAATGAAACTGAAAAGCATGTACTGGAGCCTGGAGACATATTAAAGTTTGATGGAGTTAACTTCATTAACGGTACTGCCCTTGAATCCAGTGAAATCAATATTACTCTTATTAAAAAGTAAATTTTTTACAAAATATTTTATGCGTAAATAAAAAAATATGGAAAATTTTATGAAGTATTGGAAACCTTTGTAGTTTAAGCTTCCTCACTGAATAATAATTTTCCATATTTATTTTACATTCTTCTGATTTTTAGACAGTTCCTGTTTTTATTAAAGTAAATTTTTCTGATTCACTATCTCTGCCTGATGATAGATTTCCTTTATTTCTCCTATAATTCTGTCTATTTCCCTATTTATAATGTCTTCTTCTTCCTTCAGACCTTTCATGGCAACCCTCACATGGACACACCCTTCTTTAGCATAAGGTGCAACCGTAGGATTAGACATCTTAAAGTAATCCTTCAGCCTGTCATCTATCTTTCCTTCAGGAATTCCCTTTATCTCCAATGTCTTCATCAGTAGAATGTTGTCAGAATACTCCCTCAATAAAGGTAATACTTCGTTGTCAACCATGTAGGTAAGTTCTTTTGGTGGACCGGGAAGCACGATTATTTTTCTCTTATCCTTTTCAAAAAAGAATCCAGGTGCAAGCCCAACGCTATTTTCTATAAGTCTTGAGCCCCTTATTATAGATGCTTCCTTCTCTCCACCTCCAGGAATTTCATTTCCGAATCCCCTTATCCTGTATTTTTCTACAATCTTATTATAATATTTTCGGCTTACTTCCAAATCTTCCTTAAAAAAATCTGCCACTACTTCTTTAGTAATATCATCCATTGTAGGTCCCAGACCTCCTGTAGTAATGACAAGGTCAACTCTGTTAAAGGCTATTTCCAGACATTCCTTCATCCTCTGGAAATTATCCCCCACAGTAGTCTGGTAATAGAGGTCAATCCCAATATCTGTCAGCTTTTCAGATATATATTGGGCGTTAGTGTTTACTATATCTCCTACTAAAAGTTCTGTTCCTACACATAAAATCTCCGCTTTTATTTATATCACCTCCTGCTTTCCATATTTCCAGCACATATGCTGGAAGACATTTTCCTATGCAATTCCTATTTATCTAGAATCAGATATTCCCTTCCTACATATTCTGTAAGCCATACCCCGTTATTTGACAGGAAAAATCTGTATCCGTCTTCATACATTTTTTTTGCATTTATTTTTATGACATATGGAGAACCGTGCCTTTTACCTACTGAAACAGCTGTCTCTATTTTTTCAGACAGATGGACATGCTGTCTACTTCCTTTAACAATTCCCTTTTCCTTTATGGATTCAACATATCTTGAAGCTGTCCCATGGTAAAGATACTCAGGGGGAATCTTTTCCTTTAGTTCCACATCTACATTGACAGAATGTCCCTGTCTTGCCCTTATTCTGCTCTTATCACTATTAAATTCATATCTTGCCTTATCGTTATTATCTACAATACGATTCAACATTTCCATATCTATCTTCCGACCATTCATATTCATTTTTTCTATCAGGTCATCTACATTACACCATCCGTTTCCATCAAGTGTAATTCCTATCGTTTCCGGTTTATGTCTTAAAATCAGTGACAGAAATTTTCCAAGTTTTACTTCCCTGCTCATTTTCTCTCTCCTTGACTGACAGTCTCCTTCATAATACAACCTTTTCCTGATAAAATTAATATTCCTTATCCCTTATCAGGTTAAAGGCTTCTTTTAAAAATCACACTTTCATAAGGTTTAAGCTCTATTCTTCCATCCTTTAATTCAGGAGCCTCCTTATAGTTTGACAGCAGTATAGAAGCCTTTTCCAGTTCAATCCCCTTCACATCAAATTCAGCAGTTTCACCGTAGAAGTTGCTTATTACTATAAGTTCTCCCTCCTTACCTGTCCTCTTATATGCATAGACTCTTTCATTCTCAATGTCTATGTCCTCATATTTTCCTGTAATCAGAAGTTCCTCATTCCTTCTTAAGCTTATCAGGTTCTTATAATGCCAGAAAATGGAGTCATGATCCTTCAGTGCCGCTTCAGCATTAATTCTTATATAATTTTCAGGTATCCCTATCCATGGCGTTCCTGTAGTAAATCCTGCATTTTTACTATTATTCCATTGCATAGGTGTCCTTGAATTATCCCTTGACTTCTGCATCAGTATACCAAGTACCTCTTCTTTTGAAAGTCCTCTTCCCAGTAATATTTCATACATATTCGTCGATTCTACATCACGGTATTTGCTGATATCATCAAAGTAAGGATTAGTCATGCCGAACTCCTCACCCTGATATATATAAGGTGTTCCCTGTAACCCATGCAGTACCGTTGCCAGCATCTTTGCAGATTCTTTATGGTATTCCCTGTCATTTCCAAATCTTGATAATGCCCTCGGCTGATCGTGGTTATTCCAGAAAGTTGCATTCCATCCGTTCCCTTCATACATCCCCTTCTGCCATGTGGAAAGGATTTTTTTCAGCTGTATGAAGTCAAATGGTGCCTTTGTCCATTTCTCCCCATTGGGATAATCCACCTTCAAATGATGGAAGGAAAAAGTCATGGACAGTTCCCTCTCATCAGGATTAGAATATTTTATACAGTTATCAAGGCTTGTAGATGACATTTCTCCTACAGTGAGGAGTTCTCCTCCACCAAAGGCTTCCTTATTCATTTCTTTCAGAAATTCATGTATTCTAGGTCCGTCCGTATAAAATCTTCTTCCGTCAGCTACAAACCTCGTATCACTTCCGTCATCATTCAGGAATCTCTGATCCTTGGAAATAAGGTTTATAACGTCTAACCTGAAGCCGTCTACCCCTTTATTCAGCCAGAATCGTATCATTTCATATACTTTTTTCCTCACATTTTCATTTTCCCAGTTTAAGTCTGCCTGAGTTACATCAAACAGGTGCAAGTAATACTGACCTCTTTTTTCATTCCACTTCCATGCATTACCACCAAATTTTGATTCCCAGTTTGTAGGTTCCTTTCCGTCAGCTGCATCTTTCCATATATAGAAATCCTTATACTCGGAATCTCCCTCTTCAGACTTTTTGAACCACTCATTCTCAGTTGAAGAGTGATTCACAACAATATCCATTACTATCTTTATACCCCTCTTATGGGCTTCACTAAGCATTTCCTCAAAGTCTTCCATTGTACCGTACAGCTCATCTATATTATAGTAATCACTTATATCATATCCATTATCATTCTGAGGGGATCTGTACATAGGCGTAAGCCATATCACTTCTATTCCTAGCTCCTTCAGATAGTCCAGTTTTTCTATTATTCCCCTTATATCCCCTTGTCCGTTTCCTGTAGTATCATTAAAACTCTTTGGATATATCTGATAGACTACAGACCTGTGCCACCACTTCTCATTAAAATTCTTTTCCATTTTAAACTCTCCTCTATTCCTATTATTTTTTTATAAAATTCTTCAACTCTTACTAAAATATAGTATTTTTG
>JBHACQ010000097.1:0-4180 GCA_041854625.1 Leptotrichia sp.
ATGTGTAATATATAGTTAAAGTTATTTAAAAAGGAGAGGAAAATGAACTGGATATGGAATTTTTTTAGGAAAATAAAAACACTGTTTTATACCAGTATTTTCAGAAGAGGAAGCATTTACAGGCTGGAAAACCTCGGGAAAAGGTTAGGAAAGGGAACTGACGGAAATGAAAGAAAATTGAAACAGTCGGTAAAAAAGGGTATTAAACAATATGAAAATAGAAATCTCAAAGCAAAGGGAAGGAAGAGGGAAAGATTTTTTAACATAAGGAATATTACAGTACTGTGCCTTTTGCTTTTAACCTTTATTTTTATACATTTTTCAGGATATTCTGTAAAAAGCCTGTATATTTCTATTTTTATTTTTATAGGAATAACCCTTTATATGCTAATAGTAGAAAGGTTCAAGGAAAAGGTACATGTCGAAAATGAAATTAAGGAAATAAAAAACAGCAGGGAAAGGGAGCATGAGGTGTTCCTGGAAAAAGTGAAGGATATGGAACAGCTGGAAAAGAATAAGATTGAAAATATAATATTAAAGAATTCAGAAGGATATGATGTAAAAATATGGAAAATAGGAAGGGCATCCTCGCTGCTTATAGGGAAAGGGACACCTAGAAATAATGTAGATATAGACTTAGGAGAAGCAGTATATGGAAATTTAATAAGCAGGGCACATGGAGTATTAAATAGAGTAAACGGAATATGGTATTATGAAGATCTGGGTTCTCAAAATGGAAGCGGTGTTGAAAGGAGAAAGGACGGAAGAAAGACAAAATTAGGAAGGAATACACCGGTTAAAGTAGAGTCAGGGGATATAATATATTTAGCTACAACTAAGCTTCTGCTTCAATAAATATAAAACAGGAGAATGGAAATATGAAATTAGAAAGATGTAGAAATGGGCATATGTATGATGCGGCAAGATATAGTTCCTGTCCTTACTGTAAATCAGAAGGACTGGAAAGTGAAGTGAAGGAAGATGTAATAAACCTGGTGGAAGAAATGGATGATGACGATAAGACGGTAGCATACTGGTCAAAAGATGTAAATACAGAACCTGTAGTGGGATGGCTTACATGTATAGAAGGTGCAGATAAGGGAAAAGATTTCAGGATAGTGAGTGAAAGAAATTTTATCGGAAGGGATGAAACGATGGATATTAAAATTTCAGGAGATAATTCGATTTCCAGAAGAAACCACTGCTCAATAAGCTATAACCCTAAGAAAAGGATGTTTGTAATAACTCCCGGACAGTCAAATGGACTGATATATATAAATAATGAAGCCTTATATGATACAAGGGAATTAAAGGCCTATGATCTCATAGAGATGGGAGAAAGTAAGTTTATTTTTGTGAATTTATGCGGAGATAATTTTGACTGGAATAAGGAAAAGACAAAAGAAAAAAAGGATTAGGCAAGTAAATCACTTGACTTATCCATATATAAGGGGAGGAAGTTTGAGGAGTCAGGATGAGAAAGGAAGAATCTAAATTTATAACGGGATTTATAAGCGAAGCAGGAACTAAGTCAAGGAATAATGACTATTTTGGATTTGTCCAGATGGAAAATTATGGAATCTGGGTAATAGCAGACGGATTTGATGAAGAAAAAGGGGCAGATGTAGCCTCAAGGACAGCAGTAGAATCTTCTATTGAATACTTTATGTCATATCCTAGGTTTAATCCTGAAGTTATAGAAGAAATAATGACATATGTGAATACAAAAATAAAGGAAAAAACAGGAGGAAACAGAAAATTATTCTTTGATGCATACATCTCTATTAATTGTAATAAGCAATTATAATTCAATATTATATGGAAATGTAGGAAATACAAGGCTATATCATATAAGGGGAGGATATATAATATATCAGAGTAGCGATGACAGCATATCACAGCTACTTGCAGAGGAAAATGTATTAAGCCTGGGAGACATGAAATATCACCGCCAGAGGAATGACCTGCTTCAGGCAATAGGGGATTATAGTAAGATAAAGCCTAATATTATCAAGAAACCGGTAACTTTACATGAAGGAGATGTATTATGCCTGACAACGATAGGATTTTGGGAAAATATTGATGAAAATCTGATGGAAAATGAGCTTTCCAGATATGAAGACAGGAAAGAATGGATGAAATCTCTGGAAAAGAAAATAATGAACACGGCAAGAAATGAAGTGGAAAACTATACTTTTGCAGCTGTAACTATTGAGAAAGTGGCTCCTCCAGAACCTGTGGAGAAAGACAGGAGGAAGCTGTATATGAAAATAGTGACAGCAGTTTTTATAGTGACGGTTATTTTATTATCAGTATATATCTTTAATGCCAGAAGAAAATCCAGTATTATGAAAAGAATTTCAGAATATGAACAGGCTTCCGAGGAAGAGATAGTAAAGAAGAATTTTAACAATTCTATTGATGAGCTGAAACTCGTTATTGGAGAATATGAAAAGATGAAGCCCAGAAGCAGGGGAATCATAGGTTTCTTACTTAATTCTGAAAACAGTAGAAAGGAAATGGATAAAAAAATCGAGGATGTAAGAAAGAGGATAGAAACAACGGAAAAAATAAAAAAAGCATTTGAAAATATTAGTCAGGGGAATGATAATTTTAATAAAGGAAAGTATGATGAAGCATCAGTGAAATACCAGGAGGCAAAATTTAATCTGGAGCAGAATACCTATATGAGAGATGAACTGAATATAGAAGAGATAATGATTACGTTAAGGGGAAGGATGGAATCCATATCAAAACTGAAGGAAGCCCAGGTTCAGGAAATAAACGGAAATACAGCTTTGATATCAGGGAACTATACTCTGGCTGAAGAAAGTTATAAGGCAGCCTCGAATATATATATGACAAATGGAAAGGCGGACTATGTTCCGATAATTGAAGGGAAAATAAGAGAAATTCAAGCTAAACAGAAGAGTGTACATGACGGAGCAAGGCTTTCAGAAAATAGGGGAGACATGCTGTCGCAGACAGACTCTGCCAAAGCAAAGGAGTCTTATTATGAGGCGAGGGAAATATATGAAACTCTGGGGGATAATATGAAAGTACAGGAAATAGATAATAAAATAGAAGAAATAAATGCAAGAATGATGTCAAGTCTTCAGGAGGCCAATAACTTTGTACAGGAAGGACTTTCACAAATGACTGCTAAAAATCCCTCAGGAGCAATATCTTCCCTGACTAGGGCAAAGATGATATATCAGTCAATGAATGACAGAAATAATGCTGATAATGTGGACAGGTTTATCAGTCAGGCACAGGAATCAATGAAGATGAATGAGGAAAAGGAAAATACAATGGCAATCCAGCAGGAAAAAATGATGGAATATATAAGGGAAAAAGAATTGGAAATAGAAGAAGAAAGACGAAAAAGGGAAAAAATTTCTGAAACGATGTCCAGAATTTCAAACCTGGAAATAGCTGCTGACGAACTATATGCCCTGAAAAGATATCCTGAAAGTATACAGAAATATAATGAAATAAAAGAGACATATGAAGGTCTTAAATCATCTGGAGATATGATAAACCAGGATTTGAAGATAGAGTCATTAAGCAGGAAAATAGCAGGAATAGAAGGATTACTTTATGAAGAACAGGGAGATTCGGAGATGGGTAAAAAAAATTGGAAGGAGGCAGAGGAAAAATATAGGAAGGCAATAGAAAGTATGGAAATTTCTTTTATAGAAAAGGAATATATGCAGAGGGTGGAAAAGAAGCTGAAAAAAGCAATGAAGAAAGCAGACAAGAAGTGGTGGCAGTTCTGGAAATAGTATAAATAGAAAAAAGGGTAGGGGGAAAAGTGGAAATATCTGTAAATGAATATCAGACCTTCCTTTTCAAGGAAACAGAAGAAGGTTATGAAAGAAACACTTATTCAGCCTTTATTCCTGAAAAGGACAGGGGGATATGGTGTATAGGGGAAAGTAAAGGGAAACGGGAAAACTTTATAAAGACAGGAATAACGGAAATAATCAGAATCTATATGGAAGACAGTAGTATCACAATGGAAAAAATGGAGAAGATGTTAAATGAGGCTAATAGGAAAATTATACTGAACAGAATTTCTATAAATGAGGATTTTATAAAGGGGTTTAACTTGACAGCGGGAATTATTGAAGGAAAAAGAATGATAATAGGAAATATTGGAAATACTAAACTTAAGATA
>JBHACQ010000098.1:0-4175 GCA_041854625.1 Leptotrichia sp.
GCCGCACCGCCTGAAAAGGAGCTGGAGTGGAACATGAACGGACTTGCAGGAGCATACAGGTTTATAAACAGGCTGTACCTGCTTATTTCTGATACTTCTGATTTTGCTGATAAAGAAGCTGTAAGTTCAGATAATTATGGGATTAACCTGAAGGCAAGGAATGAAAAGGATGAAAATATCCATAAGAAACTGCACCAGACAATAAAGAAAGTTACGGAAAGTATTGAAGATGATTTTCATTTTAATACAGCAATTGCCGCAATTATGGAGCTTCTCAATGACATGACTACTTACAGGCAGGAAGTTATTGATAAGGAAGCCGGTTCCACAGAATCGAGAAAAATATGGAAGGAAGTAGTGGAAAAGACAGTGCTGATGCTTTCACCGTTTGCACCACACGTAGCGGATGAACTGTGGAATATGATAGGAAATGAGACATTTACTTTTGAGGAAAAATGGCCAGAATTTAATGAAGAGCTGACAGTGGAAAATAGTTTTAACCTTGTAATCCAGATAAATGGGAAAGTAAGGGATATGATACCTGCTAAAATAGGTATTTCAAAGGAAGAAGCTGAAAAACTGGCATTTGAATCTGAAAAGACTAAGAAGTTTACTGAAGGGAAAGAAATTGTAAAAGTAATAGTTGTTCCTAATAAACTGGTAAATATTGTGGTAAAAGGATAGAAAAAGAATAATTGGAGGGGATTATTGTGAAAAGAGAAGCAATAGTTTTTAAAAATGGAGAATTGGAATTACAGGTAGAAGTATCGCCTGAAAAGGAAACTGTCTGGTTATCATTAGATCAGATGGCAGAATTATTTGATAAAAATAAATCAACAGTTTCAAGACATATTAGAAATATTTTTATTGAAAATGAACTTGAGAAAAATTCAGTTGTTGCAAATTTTGCAACAACTGCAAAAGACGGTAAAACATATAAAATAGTTTAAGAATGGTAGATAAAAAATATGGAAAATAAAAAAGTAGTAGTAGGAATGAGCGGCGGCATAGACAGTTCTGTCGCCGCATTTTTATTAAAGGAACAGGGATATGAGGTGGTAGGGGTGACATTAAAGCACCTTCCTGACGAGCTGTCTGAAAATGATGGAAAGACATGCTGTTCCCTTGATGACATAACAGATGCCAAATACACATGCTATATGCTGGGAATACCACATTATACAATAAATGCCGTAGAAGAGTTTAAATCGGAAGTTATGGAGTATTTCGTGAATATGTATAGTGAAGGGAAGACGCCGTCCCCATGTGTAATCTGTGATGAAAAGGTAAAGATAAGAAAGATTGTGGACTTTGCGGATAAAATGGGAATACAGTATATTGCTACGGGGCATTATTCCAAAAAGAGTGTAAACAGTCTTCTCTTATGGGATAAGGAAAACGGTAAGGATCAGACATATATGCTTTACAGGCTCAATAAGGAAACTATCGGGAGATTCCTGTTTCCGCTTTCAGGATATGAAAAGACAGAAGTCCGGGAAATTGCTAAAAATAACGGGATACACACCCATAGTAAGCCTGACAGTCAGGGAATATGTTTTGCTCCTGACGGATATATTCCCTTCTTGAAGAAAGTCCTGGGAGACAAGGTAAGGGAGGGTAATTTTGTAGATAAGGAAGGGAATACAATAGGAAAGCATATGGGGTACCAGTTCTATACTGAAGGTCAGAGGAGAGGTCTGGGCCTAAATCTTGGGAGAGCCTTTTTTGTATCTGGAATAAGACCGGAAACTAATGAAGTGGTCATAGGGGAATTTGAAGATATACTGGTTAAGGAGATAGAAGTTATCGACTATAAGTTCCATTATGAAATTTCGGAGCTTTTAGGTAAAGAAATAATAGCAAGACCAAGATTTTCCTCTAAAGGATTGAAAGGAAGACTGAAGATGGAAGCGGGAAGGACTGTATTTGAATTTGAGGAGAGAACCCATGAAAGCAGTGAAGGACAACATATCGTATTCTATCTGGAAAATGAACTTGTAGGCGGAGGGGAAATAAGGAAAATACAGAAAGCCGACTCTTTCTCTAAATATAAGAACCGATAACTCTTTAGTCACATACAGATGCTGTATACAGATAAGTAATGTATATTTATGAAAAATATAGAAAGTATATTTATAATAAATTTTACTTATGAATTTTAAAGTGGTAAAATATAAAACAGATGATAAAATAAAAAGAAAATATGGAGGTAAAGGGAAAATGGAATTTATGAAATACGCTTATTTCAATAATAAAATAACTGAATTTGAAAATGCTACAGTAAGTATAGCTACACACAGCTTACAGTACGGGACAACTTGCTTTGGTGGAATAAGAGGGTACTATAGAAACGGGAAAGTAAGCATATTCAGGCTGGAAGACCATTATATAAGACTGATGAATGCCTCAAAGATGCTTGGGTTTGAATATTACATAGGATGGGATGAATTTAGAAATATAATTTCAGAATTAGTCAAGAAGAATGAAATTAAGGAAGATTTTTATATAAGACCTTTTGTATTCTGTAGCGAACCAAGGATTTCACCTAAAAAGAAGGGACTTACATTTGAACTGGGAGTCTATATGCTTCCTCTGGCGGATTATGTGAGTACTGAAGGTGGCGGGCTTAGATTCATGAGTTCTACTTATAGAAAATATAATGATGCTGCAATTCCTACAAAAGCAAAAGCTGGAGGTTCTTACATAAATTCTTTCCTCGCTACAAGTGATGCACAGAGGAATGGATATGATGAAGCCCTTATGTTTGACGATGCTGGAAATGTAGTAGAGGCTTCTGTTGCCAATCTTATATTAATCTACAGGGGAAATGTAATCATACCTGATACAGGCTCCGCTGCCCTTGAAGGGATAACGGTAAGATCGATGCTGGAGCTGCTGGAGTATAACGGATATGTAATAAACAGGGGTAAAATAGACAGGTCTATGGTATTCACGGCTGATGAACTTCTTGTAACAGGGACTGCTATGAAAATAGTCTATGCAGAATCTTTAGATGGAAGACCTATAGGGACGCCTGATTATGCAGGAAAAGTGGAACCGGGAGAATTCTACAAGCTTCTGAAAAATGAGTTTGAAAAAGTAATATCTGGAGAACATGAACTTTCTAAGAAATGGCTTCTGGAGATTTAATGGGTTATTTTAGTTTATAAAAAACAGTTATAAATAAAAAGAAAAGGAAGATTTTCCTTTAAAAATCCTTATTATATGAGTGGAGAAACATATGAAAAAAAATTCAAAAATAAAAAAAATTTTTGAAAAAATTATTGACATCTAAAAAAAAATGTGGTATAACTATGTTGTCTAAGAGAGACGCCCCATCTCTACATTTAGACTTCTTTCATACAAGAAACGAGCACACGGCTCGTTTTTTTTTTCAAAAAATCTGTTAAGAAACAGTATAATATGATAAAATACATTTATAGAAGCAAGAGTGACATGTAGAGATTAGACAATGTATATAGGAATTGATATAAATTACAGAAAGAGGGGAAAATGAAATCTGGAATAGTGATAATAGGAGGAGGAGCAGCAGGTCTTATGGCTGCCATAGAAATAGGCAGAAGGGGAAAGAAGGTCCTTGTGCTGGAAAGAAAGGAAAGAGTACTGAAAAAAGTCCTTATAACAGGAAATGGAAGATGCAATATTACAAATGTGGGAGCAGGGATATCCAACTATTTTTCCATAGATAAGGGAATAGGAGGAATAAAAGGAATACTGGAAGACTTTAATCCGGAGAAGACAATGGATTTCTTTGAGGAACTGGGAATAGTCTGTAATGAAGAAGGAAGGGGGAAGGTATATCCTTTAAGTGGACAAGCCGCTTCTGTAGTTGATGTTTTAAGATTTGAAGCAGAAAGGCTTGGAGTACAGTTCATGACAGATTTTTATGTAAAAAAAATTGAAAAAGACAGATTTCAATTTATAATTCGCTCTGAAGATAAAAGAAAAGTAATTGGAAATAAAGTTTTACTTGCAGCAGGAGGAAAATCCTATCCGGAATTAGGGTCAAATGGAAGCGGATTTGAGCTGGCAAAAGAATTGGGACATAAAGTAACGAAATTAGTGCCGTCAATCGTTCAGCTGAAAACCGAAAAATCAAAAGTAAAAGGACTGCAGGGAATAAAACTTGATACAAATGTAACGGCTTTCGGAAA
>JBHACQ010000099.1:0-3780 GCA_041854625.1 Leptotrichia sp.
AAATTATAGAGAATAAAAAAGAAGCTGAAACCCTGTATTTTTTTAATAATCAGGTAATCCGGCTTCTTTTTTAGAAAAAGTTATACCAGTTTTTTCTGTATTCATCTATGAGATTATTGAAAGGGGGATATCCATATCTTATTATTATTTTATCATTTTAATTTTTTAGATAATTATTTCCTTATTATGACTCAGGCTTCATATTGTATGAAAACTTTTTGAGAGATTATAGGATAAGCAGATTATAATTTAAAAATAGGCTTGACAAAAAACGATTACTGTTGTAAACTACATATAAGATTACAAATGTAAACGTTTTAGGAGAAGATATGAATATAAATAAGGAAATAGACGAATGTCATATTACAAGTGCTGAATGGCAGATAATGAAAGTAGTATGGGCCAATAAGGAAGTAACAAGCAGGTTTGTATCCGAGGTTCTATGCAAAGAGATGGAATGGAAAAAGGCCACGATAAAGACCCTTCTAAACAGGCTTCTGGAAAAAGGTGTGCTGGAGAAGAAGGAGGAAGGGAATAAGTATATATATTATACAGAATATACTTCAGAAGAGATATCAAAGAAGGAGGCGATGGAAGTCTTTAATAAGATATGCAGGACAAAGGTAGGCAGGCTTATAGCAGAAGTTATAGATGAAAGCCTTCTAAGTTTCACGGATCTTGATATGATATGCGAAATTATTGAAAAGAAAAGGAAGGAAGCAGTAGAAGAAGTACCGTGTGAATGCCTGCCGGGGCAATGTAACTGCCATCAGCATGACAGAGAGATAGGGACAGGCTGTAAAAAGAGAGATATGAGATGGAGGAATGAAAATGAAGACAGCAAATTATAATGTTACAGGAATGAGCTGTGCTGCATGTGCCAGTGCAGTAGAAAAGGCTTTGAATAAGAATGAGGGGCTAGAAGCTAAGGTAAACATAGCAACAGAAAAAGTAAGCCTGCAGTTTGACGAGTCAAGATATGATTTTGAGAAGATACGGAAAATTGTTGAAGATAGCGGATACGGTCTGATTGAGTCACTTACTGAAGAAGATAAGATGAGAATGTACGAGGAGAAACTGAAGTCACTGAAAAACAGGTTTGTAATGGCAGTATTATGTTCTATACCATTGCTATATATTTCAATGGGACATATGATGGGAGCACCTCTTCCAAAGTTCCTGAATCCACATGATAATGCCCTGAATTTCGCATTAGCACAGCTTGTACTGACAAGTGCTATAATTTATGCAGGAAGAGACTTCTTTATTCATGGATTTAAGAACCTGATTAGAAAAGCTCCGAATATGGACTCATTAATAGCTGTTGGGTCAAGTGCTGCATTTATATATAGTTTATTTGAAACATATAAAATAATTACAGACAGTGCAGATGCCCACCATCATGCTATGCAGCTTCATTTTGAGTCAGCCGGAGTAATAGTCACATTGATACTTCTTGGGAAATTTCTGGAAGCAAGGACTAAAGGGCAGACCTCTTCAGCTATAAAGAAACTGATAGGGCTTCAACCTAAAAAGGCAAAAGTAGTCAGAGACGGAGCAGAAAGAGAAATATTGATAGAAGAAGTAAAAGTGGGAGATATAGTTGTCGTAAAACCCGGAGAAAAAGTACCAGTAGATGGAATAATAGAATCAGGGATAACTTCCATAGATGAATCAATGCTTACAGGAGAAAGTATACCGGTCAGTAAAAAAGAAGGCGACAAGGTAATAGGTGGAAGTATAAATAAGAATGGAAGTATAAGATTTAAGGCAACAGAAATAGGTAAGAATACTGTACTTTCACAGATTATAAAACTGGTAGAAGAAGCCCAGGAGTCAAAAGCACCAATATCCAGAATGGCAGATACTGTGGCAGGGTACTTTGTACCTATTGTGATAATAATAGCAGTAATTACTGGACTTATATGGTTTTTCAGCGGTTCAGGTATAGTTGCTGCACTTTCCTTCTTCATATCTGTTCTGGTAATTGCATGTCCATGTGCATTAGGGCTTGCTACACCCACATCAATAATGGTAGGTACAGGGAAGGGAGCTGAAAACGGTATACTGATTAAAAGCGGAGAGGCTCTGGAAACGGCTCATAAAGTAAATACTGTAGTTTTTGATAAGACCGGAACTATAACTAAAGGAGAGCCGGTACTGACGGACTTTATTATTTATGGGGAAGAAACAGCGATAAAGGAAAGAGAAGATTTCCTCCTTCAGATGGCAGCAAGTGTCGAAAATAATTCAGAACATCCTCTGGCAGAAGCAATAGTAAAGGGAGGAAAGGAAAGGGGGCTGGAACTGCTTCCTTCTGAAAGGTTCAGGGCAATGCCAGGATATGGGATAAAATCGGCAGTTAATGGTCAGGATGTACAGATAGGAAACAGGAAGCTGATGGAAATAAGTAAAATTGAAATCAGTTTCTCTGATGAAGAATATGAAAGACTGTCCAGTGAAGGAAAAACACCGATGTATATGGCGTTAGACGGAAGACTTGCAGCACTGATTGCGGTTGCGGATGTAATAAAGGAAACAAGTGGAGAAGCTATAGAAAAGCTCCATAAAATGGGTCTGAAGACTGTAATGCTGACAGGAGACAATAAAAAGACGGCAGAATATATTGCAAAACAGGTAGGAATAGACCAGGTTGTAGCTGAAATCCTTCCTTATCAGAAATCTGCTGAAATAAAGAAATTACAGGGTAATGGAGAATTTGTAGCAATGGTAGGAGACGGGATTAACGATTCGCCGGCTCTTGCTCAAGCCAATGTGGGAATAGCCATAGGAAGTGGTACAGACATTGCTATAGAATCAGCAGATATTGTCCTTATAAGAAGTGATTTGAAGGATGTTGTCGCAGCAATAAAGCTGAGTAAAGCCACTATAACGAATATTAAAGAAAACCTCTTCTGGGCATTCTTTTATAATACAATAGGAATACCAGTAGCTGCAGGACTTATATATGCATTATTTAATGGACCGAAACTGGATCCTATGCTTGCAGCCTTTGCAATGTCCTTCAGTTCAGTTTCAGTACTTCTGAATGCATTAAGGCTTAAATTCTTGAAAATAAAATAATAAAAATCTTAAAAAATATAAATTTCAATATTCAAATATCAATATGATGAATAATAAGGACTGATTTCTGTGTAAAATAGAAGTCGGTCCTTTTAACTTTTCCATGTCCTAATTTTAAAAGTTGTAAAACGGTATTCCTGAAATGTTATTGCCTGTCATATCTTTAAATTTATAAATTGTAACAGAATACTATTAAAGATTCAGTGTTTTATCAAAGTAATATTTCTTGTTGTATTCTTCTTTAATCTATGTTAAGATGAATTAAGATTTTATTAGAAAGAATATATAAAAACTGTTATGAAAAGAATCATTCTCTGGGCTTCCTTTTTAATTGTAAGCATTACTTTTTCTACTCCGTCTGATGAAGCAGTCAGGCTTCTGGATATTCAATAGATGTGGTTTAGGTAGGGGTAGGCTTAATTGAAATCAATTCAGATTACTTTACAAATAACAGGGAGCTTGCATCTGATACAGTAATTGTAAATGAATGTGGAAAAATAGTCAATAACAGCATGATAACCTTTATTTATATCAGAAGAAGATGGCTGTATATCGAAAAGAGATAGAGCGGATATGTAATAAATATTGGAATGGAACTGAATAATTACTATAAAATAGAAGTAAAAGATTTTAAAAATAAAACTTTCAGTCTGATAAAAAATGAAACATCTGTAAAAGAGAAGACTATTTGTAGAG
>JBHACQ010000100.1:0-3850 GCA_041854625.1 Leptotrichia sp.
TATACTCTTGCTCGAATTAAGTCTCAGCCTGTAGTCCCTGAACCTTAATGTATATCCTATATTGAACATGTCAAGCCTTCTGTTGTACGGTAACGTGTCCGTATCAGGGTCATAGCCTGCAGGACCTATGGGCATTATCTCACCGGGCTTCAGCTCCTCCGCAGTCTTCTTCCAGCTCCTGTCCGCCTTTTTCCTATGTACCGTAAGGTAGGAGAAGTTAAGGCTGTCTCCTATGCCTAGAGGACTGTCTATGCTGACCCCCACTCCGTATCTCCACATTCCATTCTGATTGTTTTCCCCGTAGTTATTCCCGTTGAAGGATACCTGATATTTGTCCTTCATTATATTCTTTACCCTTATTACTGAATAGTTTTCCCTTCTGCCTCCCTCTATCTCCATTTCCATATTGTTTGACCTCAACGAGTTAAAGCTTTCTGTAGCCTCGTCTATGTCCCGTATGTTCAGTACATCCCCCTTGTTCCTCTTAAACATGAAGAATTCCTTTAATTTATCAAGCCTGTTTCCGCTGTTTATCTGTATGCCCTCTATCTTTCCAGACACTATTTTCAGTGTTAACTCCCCTTTGGATAAATCACTGCTCTCATCCGGGACAACTGTACTTGTTATATATCCCTTGGAAATTAATTTATTTGTCATCTCTTCAAGTAGTTTATTTATGTTGCTTACCCCCATGTATGTATTCCTGTATCTATTAAAAAAGGAAAACTCTTCATTTTGGCTCAAAAGGTTATCAACATCTTTTATGACAATCTTTTCAATCAAAAACTTAGGTTCATCTATATCAACTGAAACTTTATTTTCAGTTTCTACTTCTGTTCCTAACTTTGAGTTTTCCAGTTCCTTTATTTTTTGCTCATGTTTATTTCTTATTCTTTCCTGTTCTATTCTCTGTTGTTCCCTTTCAAGGAGACGTGTCGCTTCATCTATGTTTGTAGAAAAGAGAAGGCTGCTGATGGAGAAAAATACAGCCAGATATTTTTTCATAAAACTCCCCCTTCATTTTCAAATATTTAATTTGATTATACAAGTTTTAAGTTTTATTGTCAATATGTTTTTAAAAAATTTTATTCTAACCAAACATTTGATAACTGAATATAGACATACATTCTCAATAATTGTTAATAATATATTTAGTTTCCTTATTAATTAATAAAATCTCACTGTTTCAATATATCAGGAAAATAATATACTGAAGTATCCCAGACATTATATATGAACTTATAATCCATATTCCGGAAAATGTTTCCACTATCTTTCCTGGCAGGTTCCTTTTAAAAAATGTAACTGTAAAGTATATAGTAATTAACAATATTAAAGTCAGTATTGATACTGATATAAAAAACATATCCTTATCCAGCAACTGGAAAAGTCCACTTAAAACAAGGATATACTCTGCCATATAAAGACCGCTTAAAATATAGGACGCCTTTTTCTTGCCCCACATCTTACTGTAAGTCTCCACTCCAAATTCTTCTTCATCTTCTCTTCGAGTCTTTCTACCTATTTCAAGGACTATTCCATTTAAATAGGAAATCAGATAGAAACTCCATAACTTCCATTCAAAAAATATTGAAGGATTCCCATTTCCATGTGAAACTAGGATACTGCTTTTATTAAAATCATTTAACATCCCGTAAACCGGAATGAAAGCTATCAGTACCATTATTACCACGTGTGATAATGCATACAGCACCATCCTCGATTTTAACCATTCCTTCACAAAAAATTCCTTCGCCATGAGAAACATGTATATCCATACAGCCACTAAAAGGAATATCATCTTAAAGTTAATGATAAAGGACAGTGTCAACTGTATAATTATCGTCACTATCCCTATGTTCCTCAGCTCCTTTAAAGAGATTACTCCCCTCTGGACAGGCCTGTAGGAACGATATTTCAGATCTTCTTCATAATCCTTAAATTCATCTGATATCCTGAGCTGGAAGAAAATCAGAAATACAATTATAAATATTCCTGCCACAGTATAGCCCTTTACCAGGGGAACTTCCATTCCAGCAAGTCCACCTGTAAATACCAGTCCTGAAAAAATATAGGCTGAAAAAACAAAAATCAATACAAAAATAGAATTTTTTACTACTGGAAATCTTTCATCTGTATATATTTTAAAATTTTTAATTTTTTTAATTAAAGTGCTGTTATCTGCTATCTTCATTTTTCACTCCTGACTAGAAACCCTGTTTCTAATATTTTTCCATAAGTTTTTCCAGTTTCCTGTAGTCAACCTTACTATTATGCCTTTTATCCACAGGGATTTTCCCTTCAATAATTTTAAATATCCCAAACTTTTCCTTTAATTTCGCCACTTCCATATCCTCTTCCAGCTTCCCTGTAAACCTCTTCTTCTTTTCAACAATAAGATAAAGCCTGTCATCCTTGACGGCGAGGGCAGATTTTTTAATTCCTTTACAGAAGGAGAAGGCCGTCTCTATGGAAAAGGGGTAATATATTTGTCCCTTTATCCTTATTATCCCTTTTAATCGCCCTAAGAGGAATAGTCTGCCTCCATTATCCAGATATCCTGTATCTCCTGTATCATGCCATTTTTCCATATCTGAATCTGAATTTTTCCCGTTATCATTGTCCTGAAGGTATCCTTTCAGTACATTTTCCCCCTTTACTGATATTTCTCCCGTTTCTCCATTTATTTTTATTTCTATCTCATTTACTTTATTTCCTACAAGAAGTCCCTTACCTTCCTTCATTCCCTCTCTTTCCCTCTCTGTAATATCCTCGTAGTTTAAAAGGGATATAGGCTCTGCTTCTGAAGCTCCGTATAATGCCCTTATCCTGCATCCGGGAAAAGCTTCAGCAAGAGAATCCATCAATCCAGGGAATACAGGTGCTCCTCCTGTATATACTGTTTCCATGCCTTCCATCCTTATTGCATTTTCCAGCATATACTCTGTCAGATTTTCAAGAATTGAAGGAGGCAGTACTATATTTTTTGCATTACTCCCCCGTAACTGATCCAGCACAGCTTTCCCTCCTGTCCTTGCCGGTTTCCTAAAGTCAATGTCAGGAATGACCGTTGTCGAGCCTCCTGCCATGTGGGACAGCAGGAACATGGGAAACGATGAGTATACCCCTGTATTTTCTCCAAATTTCAGATTCCTTTCAAGGACATTGTGCTGTCCTAACAAAAATCCATGTGTACGCATAATAACTTTAGGAAATCCTGTACTCCCGCTTGTAAAGCTTATAAGAGCAGGTGTATCTTCAGTTATACTATTTATATCAGTTTCAGTATGATTTTCATATGTACTTTTCTCTAAAAATATGTCACGATAGTTTATCTTTAAAGGAATTTTTCTTATTTCCTTTAACAAGCTTCCTAAAAACAATATTTTCCAGTCCCCTATAATACCTTTTGGAGAAACGAGGCTTGAACATTTATTTATATGTGAGATTCCTGCATACGGATCTATAAATACTGCCTGGATTCCCATTTTAAATAATGCCAGCAGAACTACATAGAAATCTATACTTACAGGTATAAACAGAATAATCCTGTCACCTTCCTTAAAACCTGCCTTCCTTAAATAAGATACCGCTCTTTCTGATTCTGCATCTATTTCAGAAAAGGAAGCTTCCCTTCTGTTCCTTAAATCAACAAGGGCTATTTTTTCAGGATATTCTGATTTTAGTCCCTTCAGCTTATCTGTTATGGTCATGTATCCTCCTTTAAAGTTCCCTTTTAAACAGTGCATACCTCCTGAAGGGTCTTCCTAGCCTGTTTCCTATGTTTCTTGATATGTTCCCTTCATGCATCAATGCAAAAATGATATTCTTGTATCCGTCTTCTGCTCCA
>JBHACQ010000101.1:0-3712 GCA_041854625.1 Leptotrichia sp.
AAGGCTTTTTTTCCATTTTTCAATATATCAGCTGCTGCATAGACAACCGGAAAGTCAAGCTGTATGTCATTCGCCCCTAAGTCAACAAATAAGTCAAACACTGTATCTACAACCCCATCCGGATCAGAATTAGGCCTGTCTATTTTATTTATTACTACTATCGGTCTAAGTCCATGATCCAGCGCCTGCTTTAGCACATATTTTGTCTGAGGCATTACCCCTTCAAAGGCATCTACGAGCAGCAGTACCGAATCTACCATTTTCAGTATTCTCTGCACTTCCCCTCCAAAGTCTGCATGCCCTGGAGTATCTACAATATTTATCTTATAGTCTTCATAGTGAAAAGAAGCATTTTTTGAAAATATTGTTATTCCTCTTTCCTTTTCAAGGTCATTACTGTCCATTATCCTTTCATCTACTTTTTCATGTGCTGCAAATGTTCCTGACTGCTTCAGCAGTGCATCTACTAATGTTGTTTTCCCATGATCTACATGGGCTATTATTGCTATGTTTTTTATCTTATTACTCATTTTTCCCTTAAATTTCTCTCCTTAATAATATTCAATTTGTAATATATTATACCATATACTCATTTAAAATAAAAATTTTTCTTTCTCATTCTGCTTTAATCTCTATATATTATAATGAAATCACATAAAATATACTGAAAAGTATACTATAAAGTCGAAAGGATGTGTTTTAAATGTATAGTTATCCAAAAAAATTTCTTTTCCTTTCTTTTTTCATATTAATTCTTTTTTCATGCACTTTGGAAAAAGCAGACAAGGAATATAAGAAAGGAAATTATTTGAAGAGTGCCGAACTTGCCTTTGAATATTTTGATAAGAAATCTGGAGAGGTTTCAAAGATAAATCCGAAAATAAGGGATGAACTTTCCAGCAGATTTTCCAATATTATTTCTCATTATAAAAATCTATCTGAAAGCAGTATCAATACCATAGAAAAACTTAATGCAGATATTTCATTGTTTGCCCTTTATTCTATGATAGAATCTAGAAGCTACACTAAGAGCTTCCCTGAACTTAACAGGTTTATCTCCGATAATGATGTCGAATACTTTTATAATGAAAGTGAATCTATTATTAATCACTTATCCAGGAAATATATGAATGAAGGGAGTATAAGCAGTGCATTAAATCAGATTGATTATCTGAATACTCTAATCAGATATTCTGAAAAAGCCTACAATAGTCCCATAAATTCAGAAAAATACAGGAGATACGCAAAAAGATCAGCTAAAAATAAGGCTGACATATATATATCAGCTGCAGAAATTAATGAGTTCAAAGGAAATTATAGAAATGCACAGAACCTTTTTAAATCTGCTTTTGAATCCTATTCAGCATATGATGGTAATTATAGAAGCTCCTATGACAGGTATTATGAAAACAAAAAAAATGCAGACCTTCAGGATGCTGAAAGCTACTATAATTCTGGATTGAATTTAATGAGAACAGCAGGAAACTTAAGATATAGATACAGAAAAGCATATGAAGAATTCCGTACCAGCCAGAAATATGTTCCTTCATATAAAAATTCTGATTCCCTCATGAAGGAAGCCCATGAAAAAGGATTTATCAAATACTTTCTGCTTACTTATAATACATCATATAGTCAGATTATAGACAATGCAATGGCAGGAATAAGCAATAAGAATTTTTCAGGAGCACCGGATCTCATAATAGAATACGATGAAGATGTATACTATGACATTCTGAATTCTCATACAAATTCTGAAATTATTGAAGAAAAAACTGAAAGGAAAGTAAGTTCCTTTGGAGATATTTCTCAGAAAATACAGACCTTTAGAAAGACAGTTTCTTCAAAGACTGAGGTTATAAGAATAAAATTCTCCATTACAGCGAGGGGAAATTTTTACAGCAATAGGATAACAGACTATGTAACATTTGAAAATCCTATTACTGAAACTATATATACAGGAGATGTACCAGAAAAGTATTTTAATTCCTATTCAGGAAAACTTCTAGGAAAAGAAGAAATTAGAAGACATGTTGATTCCGAACTCAGAAACAAGATAAAAAAAGTCATTGACACTATGGCCAATGAACTTGCAAAACATTAATAAATTTTATCCCGTTTCCCCTTTATACAAATATTTTTATTATTTTTTCTTATCTTCTGTAAACACAGAAGACTTCAGTACATCTTCAGGAATATTAATTCCCAGCATTCCCATATTCCCTCTATTTATTTCAACCTTTAAATCTTTTATTGTTTCTATAGGTATTTCAGAAGGCTTTTTTCCATTTTTCAATATATCAGCTGCAATCTCCCCAGCTCTGTAACCTATGGCATAATCTGTAGCTCCTTGTGAAATAAGTCCTCCCCTGTCTGAATATACATTATTTGTAGCAAATACAGGAGTCCTGGACTTATTCATCACTTCCAGTAAAGTAGGAAAATACGAAGAAACTGTATTATCCTGTATAGCATAATAAATATCCGAATCTTTTGCTATAAGATTTGCAGCTGCTACAAGTTCTGTACCATTTGTTACAGATTTTTCTAATATTTCAAAACCATAATTTTTAGCCAGTCCTTTTAATGTCTTAACTTCCGATACCGAATTCTGTTCAGATGAATTATAAATTATACCAATTTTCTTTGCATCTGGAAATATTTTTCTCATTAACTCAAGATTTTCTTTTGTCGGAGCAGCACCACTTGTTCCTGTAATATTGGGAATCCCCACTAATCCTGCACCTGCCGGATCTGTAACTGACGCTATTACTACAGGTACATCTGTAATCTGATTTTTAGCTGCCTGTGATGTCGGAGTAGTAATTGCATAAACAAGATCTTTCTTATCCTTTGCAAACTGCTGCATTATCAATGTCTGATTAGCCATGTCACCATTTGCAATCTTATCGTCATACTCAGCTGTAATTCCTGCCTTCTTTAATGCATCCTTGAAACCCTGTTTTGCATCATTTAATGCAGGATGATCTACTATCTGTGACATCCCTATTTTATAGACTTTTTCTTTTTTCTGAGTTTCCTGACTATTCCCAGTCTTTTCCTCCTTCTTTTCATTTCCGCATGAAAGTAACATGCCTCCCAGCATACCAAATAACAATACACCTCTCATAATTTTTTTCATCTGAATTTCCTCCTAAAATATTATATTTAATTTATCATGTCAAAATATAGATAATTGACATTTCTTCTGTTACTAATTTTATCATATATTTTACGAAAGTAAACATATATATTTATATATAATATAAATATTCATAATATATTTCCTTTATTTATTCTATACTTTACATGTATCTTCCGGAAAACTAAATCATATTTCCACCAGTAGGCAGGCTGACTTAAAAATAAATACATATCCATATACAATGAGGATTCCTGCTTGTATAGGATACCCTATGGAATTCTTTCTCTTCTATTAGTAATGTATCGCCTTTTTCCAAGTATACTTTACGATCTTTAAATTCTATAGCAGCTTTCCCTTGAACAAGTATTACAAATTCTTTCTTTTCATCCGACATCCATTCCGTTGTCTGCCCTGTAGAAATAATTCTTTCTATCTTCACATTTTTATTTTCTTCCAAAATTTCCAGCAATTCTTCATTTTCAGGTATCTTTTCAATATCAAATATGTTCATAGTATATATTTCCCTGGTTTTATTTTCCAGGAATTCCTTTCCTTAATTTATTTTCT
>JBHACQ010000102.1:0-9728 GCA_041854625.1 Leptotrichia sp.
AAGCTGTACATATCTGTCTACATCGGAAAATATATCAGCATCACTTCTATTAAAATAATTTGTCAGGACATATCCGATATTTTTTATTCCTGCATTAATATTTGTCTGAATCTGCCTTGTGTAATCACTGCTGGCTGAAGAACCTGGACCGTTACTGGGATTGATTATGACATAAGGTATTTTTGAACCACTCATGGCAGTAACCTGATTCCAGTAAGGACTGTTTGCACTAGGATATTTGTAGGAAGCAATGATTGTAGATTGCTGAAAATTGACTGTGACATTTACCGGAGGCCTATTTATTGGTGAGGTTGGATTATTTCCGTTATTACCATTAGAATTTGTCATATCCGGAGAAGTTATGGAATTATTATTTATGTTATTATCTGATATCTGATTCGGTATCAGATCCCCTAGGTCATTATTGCTTTCCCCATCATAATCTGTACTAAGTTTTCCTATATATGACACGCTTATTTTGATATTCTCATCTTTATCATTCATATTTTTAGACTTGTATAAAAATTTCTCATCATTCTCAGTTTTAGAATAGTTATACGATGCTGATAAAACAGGAAATTCTTTACCTTCTTTACTATTGTCCTCTTTTGCAGCTGTTACAAATGTATTTGCTGCTAAAAATGCATTTCCTAATAAAAATAATTTCTTCATAATATTCTATGCCCCATTTCTGTTTTTTCAAAATTATAGCATATTACATACTTTAATTAAAGGTATTTCTTATCTTTCTCAATTTTTTTCATCCACAATATTAAAATTTGCAGGGAAATTTTCGGCACTATAAGTTTTTCATGTATTTTCAATCTTTTAAAAAGTCCATTTTTTATAAAAAACTATTTAAATTCTGTAATTTTAGATTTCAGTATACTGTTTTAAAAATTCTTCTGAAGGTGGTATAACCTGAATAACATCTATCATAATCTTGTCAGGTCCTTCAAAAATAAAATGTCTTTGTCCCCATTCTTCATCTCTTATTTCCAGCAGTATATTTATATCATCTTCCTCAGAAATTTCTTTATATATTTTGTCAACATCTTCAACTTCAAAATTCAATATAATCCCTTTAGACTGACATCTGAACCCTTCCGGAATAGTTTCATGATCTTTATTAATAACTGCAACTTCAAAATTATTATCATGTTTTAAGCTAATATACCAGTCACTTACAAATGTTTCCTTAAAATCAAAATAATTTTTAAAAAAATTTCCTGTCTTTTCTATATCATCACTTAAAATTACAGGGTAAAAACTGTTTAACATAAACTTTCCTCCTCTATTTTTTATATTAATATTATAATATAAAAAATATGACAACAGTGTGTCATATTTTAAATTTAATATTTTGGGAATATCAATACATTAAATTCTCTTTCATCTTTTCAACCTTCTCAAGCAAAATCTTCCTTATCCTTTCTGGTTCTGTAACTATCAGATATTCCCCATAAGATAGGAGATATCCATAAAGCCATTCATTTTCAATATTTTCCATAAGTACTTCAAAATTTCCATCTTTATTTACACGGATATCCTCTTCGCAGAATTCATCGTATACACGGTATGCCTGAGATTTATCTATTTTTACCAGGAGCTTTATACCTTCTGGAGCGTCATTTTTATCCGGCATATTAAATTCTTCTGTCGGTCTTTCAAAATATTCTCCCGTATATGAAAGTCTCTTTATCCTTGATATTTTAAACTGTCTTATTCCCCTTTTTTTATGGCAATAGGCAAAAAGATACCATGACTTCTCCTTGAACCATATTTTTAACGGATTCGCAGTCCTTTCAGATTTTTCTCCCTTAGTATTATAATATGTAAACCTTACTACTTTTCTACCTAAAATAGCAGAAAATTCAATTTCTATCCAGTTTTCTTTGTCCTTTCTAAAAAAAGTACTCAGTTTTGACAAAGTTTTTTCAGCATCAGGGAAGTTTAAAGCTTTCAAACTTTGTAGAGCATAGAGTATTTCATTCTGTTCTTTTTCCGATATTAAGAACCTGTCAACTGTATAACCGTCAACTAACCTTATTCCTCCATATTTTCCTCTCTCACAATAAACAGGAATGCCCGCAACTATTAGTGTCTCTATGTCTCTGTACACAGTCCTTACTGATATTTCAAAATAATCAGCCAGTTTCCTGGCTGTTACATTTTTTTCATTTAATAGTATCTGCACTATTTCAAACAATCTATTCATCTGTATACTCATCAGATCACTTCCATCCTACTGCTATATTTAGAATATCTATTTATAAAGAAGTATTGTCTATCTCCTTTTTTTCATCTGAATCCGGAGTTTCTGCTTGAAATTCCGCTAAGTCTTCTATTTTTTCATTCTGAATTTCAGAGTTTCCTGTATTTCCTTCAATATTCACATTTTCTTCTACCTCTGATTTTTCTTCCTCATTTTCAACTACAGCCGTATCATCATAGAATTCTTCCATTTCTTCAGGATCAATTTCTTTTTTCCTTTTCATATGCTTAAATATAAAGAAACCTGCTATAATCAATATTGAAATACTTAAACCTGTCAAAATAGGAAGTAGGAAATTCTCATCCTTATATTTAAAGCTTACTCTGTCCCCTTCATAGAAAGTTATTTCATTTTTTGAATCTGAAACAATTCCTGACTGGGTAGAACTTTCAACTATTTTCCCCTTTACTTTTATGACAAGCTTATTTATTTTAATTATCCCCATATCAACGGTTACTGTATTCCCTTCTTTTACAAATATCTTTCCCTGTAAATTTTTAGGTGTTTCAGCCTTATTCTCCCCTGTTTTCCCTTTTGTTTCGATTTTCACTGTTTCTTCTGTCGTCCCAGTTTTTCCTTCATTATTATTTACAGCATTATTTCTTGTTAAAGAAGGATTTAAAGATTTTCCAAATTCAGACATTTCAGCTCCAGTATTAATAAATGCAAGTATTTTCTTTAGTTCTTCCTCGCTTTTCCACTCCATCTTTAAAGAATACTTGTCTAATGTACTGTCACCTGACTCTTCTTTCACCATTTCAAATTTCTTTATTCCCAGCT
The DNA here is from genome assembly GCA_041854625.1 of Leptotrichia sp. Taxonomy (GTDB): domain Bacteria; phylum Fusobacteriota; class Fusobacteriia; order Fusobacteriales; family Leptotrichiaceae; genus Leptotrichia_A. The sequence continues at coordinate 3,056 of JBHACQ010000102.1, forward strand.
TTTCAATTTCCTTTTTAAGCTGTTCTTCAGGTAGGATCCCTTTAGCAATAGAAAGTTTCGATACTGAAACTCCTGTAAAATTTGAATTTATATCCATATTAGTCTCTATTGTCATACAGCCCTGCAATATAAATAATGCTATTATAAATATTATTGCCGTTATTATTTTACCGAATTTTCTCATCTTATTTTCCTCCTTAATTTTACTTTTATTTTATCATATATATATTTACTTAAACAAGCCTTTTAATTAAATTTTTATTCCTTGATTTTATAATATATATTTTGTATAATTAATAAAAATTAATAAATTTCCATTGTTCAGCCAATATAAAAAGGAGGATAAGATGAGAATACTTGTAATTGAAGATGAAGTGAACCTGAATGACATCATTGTAAAGAAACTGAAATTGGAACATTATGGAGTTGACAGCTGTTTCGACGGAGAAGAAGCTTTAGATTATATCTTTTCTACTGAATACGATGTTATTATAATGGATATTATGCTTCCCAAAATCAATGGTTTTGATATATTAAAGAAAATGAGGGGAAAAAGTATAAAGACTCCTGTCCTCCTTCTTACAGCGAGAGACAGTATAGAAGACCGTGTTACTGGACTTGATGCCGGAGCCGATGACTATCTTGTAAAACCTTTTGCCTTCGATGAATTGCTAGCCAGAATCAGGGTTCTTCTTAGAAGGAACTCAGACAATGCCGATAATATATTTAAAATCGCCAATCTGACAGTTGACTGTAATTCCCGTACCGTTTTACGTGATAATGTCAATATAAAGCTGTCTACCCGTGAATTTACAATTTTAGAATATATGATAAGGAACAAGAACAGGGTCCTTTCCAGAGAAAAAATTGAAGAACATATATGGAACTATGACTATGAAGGCGGAACTAATGTTGTAGATGTTTATATAAGATACCTGCGTAGAAAGATTGATGACGGGTTTACTCCTAAATTAATCCATACAGTCAGGGGAATCGGCTACATATTGAAGGTGGAAGATGAATAGGTTTTCCATTAAGCTAAAAATAACCTTCTGGTATATGGGACTTATGATAAGTCTTGCCGCCCTCTTTCTTATAATAATATTCTATATAAGCGAAAATATTATACATTCCAACGAATACAGCTATCTAAAGAACATTGTAAAAAACAGCTTCAGAGAAATTAAATATACCAATGGGGAGCTAGTTATTGATGATGATCTCCAGACTAAAATTGATACAATTCAGATTTCTGTCTATAACAGAAATCTAGAATTTGTATATGGAGATAATCCATTCAATTTTAGATTTAATGATACTTTTTCAGAAAAGGATGTTATTAAGACTGTCAGACATGAAAAAGAAAAATGGTATGTCTATGAAAGTAAAAAAAATTATCCCGGCTATGGTGATGTATGGGTCAGAGGTGTCTTAACTTCTGTCGGGGCAAGCCGTGCAATAGAAACCGTTATTTTCATTTCCCTTATAGGCTTTCCATTTTTTCTGATTTTTGCAGGAATAAGTGGGTATATTGTAACTAAAAATGCCTTTAATCCTATTAATAAGATAAGATCCGCTGCCGAAAAAATAAACGAAGGCAATGATCTTTCCCAAAGAATCAATCTCGGAGAGGGAAAAGATGAAATATACACTCTGGCAAATACATTTGATACGATGTTCGACCGGCTTCAAAGTTCATTTGAACGGGAAGTGCAGTTTACTTCTGATGTTTCTCATGAATTAAGGACTCCAATAGCTGTCATTATGTCACAAGCTGAATTTGGTGAAAACGATGCTGTTTCCCTTGAAGAAAGCAAGAAACTTTTTAATGTAATTCTGACAGAAGCCAGAAGGATGTCACAGCTTGTTTCACAGCTCCTGACTTTATCAAGGATGGACAGAGGTAATCAGAAGCTTAACTTTGAATATATAAATATAAGTGAACTGGCTGAAATAGCCATTGATTCCCAGAAATCAAATGCCAGAATGAAAAATATCCAGATAGCAGAAGACATTTTACCTGATACATTCACTTATGCAGATGAAACTATGATTATGAGAGTTTTTGTAAATCTTATTTCTAATGCAGTAACATATGGAAAAGAAAATGGTAATATTTCTGTAAAGGTAACGAAAAGTAACGGAAAAATTATAAGCAGCATTTCAGATGATGGAATAGGAATTCCTGAAGAACATATTGATAAAATATGGATCAGATTCTATCAGGTTGATCCTTCCAGGAATAACAGCAATATGGGACTGGGACTTTCCATGGTAAAATGGATTGTTGAAGCACATAAAGGAAATATATATGTAGAAAGTAAAACAAATGAAGGAACCGTTTTCACATTTGAAATTCCTGAAAGGTTATCATAATTTATTTCCTTCGCAAACCTGTTATTATGATAAAATTTATTATGAAAAATATTCTCATTTTTCTTTAATATTTATCTGGTACTATAATATTGAAAGAATGTATCTACAACAAAAAATATTAACAATTGGAGGTTAAGTATGAAAAAAGATATGTTAAAGTCAATTTTTATTGGAACTTTAATTTTGGGAAGTCTTAGCTATGCTACAGGAAAGACTGATGCAGCTATTAAGGATACTTCTAAAGCAGCTTCTGTTACTCTGAAAAGTGACAGGACAAAACTTTCTGCTGAAAGGGTTAAACAGATTGCAATTGCAAGAGTACCTGGCTCTACTCTTTCCAACATTAAGGATTTCCGTTCTGAAGGCAGTTTTTTTGCCGGAACACTTGTATTTAACGGTATGAAGTACCAATTTGAAATTGATGCCTACACAGGTAGGGCTATAAAATGGGAAACTGACAAATAAAATTAGAAAGGAGACAAATTTTGAAAAGACTTATTCTTAAATTAGTATTATTCTCCTGCCTTCTATTTAATTTTTCGATTTTTGCAGCTAATATTAACTATGAGCAGTTTATTTCTAATTTAAATAGAAACAGTACAAAGACCGTATTTGCTAAAATTGGCAACAGCAGCACCAACCTTTCTTCTGAAAGGGTTAAGCAGATTGCCTTATCCCATGCAAGAATATCTGAAAGAGATGCCAGATTTACTAAAATAAAGTTAGACAGAGACAATGGAATCCTGATTTATGAAATTGAATTCTACTCCGGAAACACTAAATATGAATATGGTATTAATGCAAATACAGGAGAAATCCTGGAATTTGAATCAGAAAGGAAATAGTACATTTTATTAATCTGAATAAAAGGGGCATTCTCATAAAAATAGCTTATGAAGTGCCCCTTTCTTAATTTCCGGCATATGGACATAATATACTTTTCCTCTTATTATCCTAGACTTATCAGTACACTCTGATGACCCTTCAGTATTATCTTTTCATTCCCTGTATCCAGTTCTTCATAATTGTTCACTATGACATCCTTTATTTTCTTATTTCCTAGAATTTTCAAGCTCACAGTTTCTTCTTCATCTGAAAAATTATTCAGGCACAGCAGCTCATAATCATCATCTTTTCTTAAATATCCTATTATTTTATTATTTTCAAGTTCTACAGGAATGAACTCACCATAAATCAGACATTCTGAATATCTGCTTTTCTGTCTTAACCATATAATTTTCTTATAATGGTTAAGCACGGAGTTTCTATCTCCTTGCTGGAGTTCCACATTTACCTTTTCGTGATTTCCTGACATTTTTATCCATGTCCTGTCATTTCCTGTAAATCCTCCATTTGAAGAACTGTCCCAGTGAAAAGGTGTCCTTGAATTATCCCTGCTTCTCCTGTTTACATAGTATAGGGCTTCCTCTTCAGATAATCCCTCTTCTAATGCCCTTTTATACTGATCCTTGCTTGCAATATCATCAAAATCACTAACATCCTTCCTCTGAAAATTGTTCATCCCCAGCTCCTGACCCTGGTATATGAACGGAGTCCCCTGAAGAAAAATAAATAGATTTCCAAGTAGTTTTGCAGCATTCTCATCAGCTTTTTCACCAAAGAATTTGTCAAGGCTTCTAGGCTGATCATGGTTTTCCAGGAACGGTGCACCCCATCCATATTTCTTCAGTACAAGCTGGCTTTTGAATATTTTCTTCTTCAATATCTGAGTCTCTATGTCCTGTCTTTTAAAATATACTCCATCTTCAATCATATCCAAATCTGCATAGTTAAAATCAAATGTCATGGAAAAGAAACCATTTTCTCCGATAAATGCAGGAAATCTTTCATACTCCAGAAGAGGAGTTTCAGCTACCGTTACACAGTCATATTTTCTGAAGGTGTTATCTGCCAGTTCATCCAGAAATTCTTCTATACCTGGCTGATTTAGAGTATATTTTATGTTAAATCCAAGACCATCTACACCATCTGCTGGTAAATCCATATACCTCTGATCCTTCTTTATGGAATTTATGGCATCTACCCTGAATCCCGCTATTCCCTTTTCAAGCCAGTAATTAACCATCTTATACAGTTCTTTCCTGACTTCAGGATTTTCCCAGTTAAGGTCAGGCTGCTTACGTGAAAAAAGATGAAGATAGTACATCTCATTTCCTTCCTTATCTGTCTCCCCCTTGACAGGTTCCCATACACTTCCTCCAAAATGGGATCTCCAGTTTGTAGGCGGGAGACCGTTTTTCCCCCTTTTAAATATATAGTAATCCCTGTATTTACTGTCAGGATTTTTCAGTGCCTTACTAAACCACTCATGCTCATCTGATGTATGGTTTATTACAAGATCCAGAATTATCTTTATTCCCAGCTTTTCTGCTTCACTAATCAGTCTGTCCAGATCTTCCTTTGTCCCAAATTCCGGATTTATATCATAATAATCTGAAATATCATATCCATTGTCATCCATCGGCGACTTAAATATGGGGCATATCCAGAGCAGGGTAATTCCCAGCTCCTTTAAGTAGTCCAGTTTTTCTATAATTCCATTTATATCTCCTATTCCGTCATTATTACTGTCATAAAAACTTCTAGGATATATCTGGTATGCTATCTCTTCCTTCCACCATTTTCTATTAATATTCTTCATCCTCATTCCTTTCTTCTATATATTTATCCTTTGTAACTCTATTCTGAGTTCAATTTTTCAGTTAAATATTTAAACAGATAAATTCAGGCAGTTAATATAATAAAAAGAAAAGAAGTATTATGAGGATTATTACTTTCTTTTCTTTTTATTGTTAGATTTATGTTATGGTAGTACCAGCTATTTTAATTCAGGCCAGAATTCCTTATTTGCTTCTATCAGGTCGTCAAGTATCGCCTTTGCCACTGTTGCACTAGGCACAGTTCTAGATAGTGTGATTGCTTGCCAAAGTTTCTGATATGAACCTTCTATCCAAGCCTCTACAGTAAGTTTTTCAACAGAAACCTGCTGCTCCATCAGCCCTTTCTGGAACTGAGGTATCTTACCTTGAAGAATCTTTTCAGGACCATTTGACCCTACAAGACACGGTATCTCTACCATTGCAGTCGGATCAAAATTAGACAGTGCTCCGTCATTTTCAACAATCAGAAGCATTCTTTCTTTAGTATTATATGCTATTGCTCTAGCCAGATCCACTATATAAGAGGCATGGTCATCTACATGTAATTTTGAACCTTCTGAAGTTCCCCTTTCAGCTATTGCCCTACATTCTCCAAATACAAACTTTTCTCTTCCTTCCATAACTTCATTTGCCCTTGTGTGATTAGGATTTGAATGTTCTACCACATAATCAGGGAAGAAGTAATATTTCAGATATGTATTAGGTAATGTATCCTTATCTAGGAGAACTACATCTTTCGCCTTTGTAAAAGTATCATTCCAGCTTGCTTCTGTATTTTCCCCTTCTATCGGGATATTGTATCCGACTTTTTCTACTTTTTCCCTTAAGGCCGGCATAAGGTCATTTCCTTCCTTATCCCTTATATCTGTCCACCATCCGAAATGATTCAGTCCATAGTATCTGATTATCATGTCTTTTCTTGACTTAAGTCCCAGCATTTCTGCCATTCTAAGTTCTATCCCTATTGGCATATCACATATATTTAATATCTTAGAATCCGGTCTTAATCTCCTAGTCGCTTCTGCTACTATTGCAGCAGGATTAGAATAATTCAGCATCCATGCATCAGGAGAATATTTTTCCATATAGTCTACCAGCTCAAGTACTCCACCTATTGAACGCATTCCATATGCAATTCCTCCCGGTCCACAAGTTTCCTGTCCGACAACTCCATGTTTTAATGGTATTTTTTCATCCTTTTCACGCATTGCATATTTACCTACTCTTATATGAGCCATAACGAAATCTATATCAGTAAAAGCCTCTTCAGGATCCGTCGTTGCAAGGAACTTTATATCAGGTGCTTTCTCTCTTATTATTATTTCACAGGCATTGGCAATCACATCCTGCCTTTCCTTGTCGTTATCATAGAATTTAATCTGTCTTATTGGAAACTTATCTAGATTGTCCAATAACATTAACACTATCCCTGGTGTGAAAGTACTTCCTCCACCTGCAACTACAATTGAAAATTTTTTCATAATATTTCCCTCCTTAAAAATTTAATAGCTTTTTATATTTAGTAAAGATGTAATATCAAATAAGATAATTTACAACTTCAACTAATCATTTCGATATTATTATAGCCTATCTCACTAAAAATGTCAATACATATA
>JBHACQ010000103.1:0-6594 GCA_041854625.1 Leptotrichia sp.
CTGTGCTGTTATGTAACTATTTTATGTCTGGATATGGTTTTTCTATTTTCTTTCCTTCCAGATATCTTTCAACTATATCATTTTCAGAACCTATATATAGCCATTTTTCAAATTTTTCTACTGTCGTAAGTTCCTTCATGTCTGATATGTCATCAACATCTATAACTAGAAAGTCCCCTTTATATCCTTCCTCAAAGCTCCCTATCTTTCCGAAAAAACTTCCCGGATTCTTTGTAGACATATAAAATGCTTCACTATTCTTTACTACTTTTGAAAGATTATTTTCAAATCTGGCCTTCATTTTAGAAAGCTGTACTGCCAGTACCAGCTGCCTTGGCATAAACAGGCTATGTCCTCCACTTATATCCGATGCTATACATACTGGAAGACCTTCATCCATTAACCGTCTGACATCCATAATTCCGCTTATCAGATTTGCATTTGACTCTGGACAATGTACAGGATAAATCCTGTTCTGCTTCATCAGTTCCACTTCTTCTTCTGTATTATGTATACAGTGAGCCATAATAGCCGCTTCCCTTCTTCCAAAGAGATTATGTTTTTCATATATGTCTGAGTAATTTTTATATTCAGGAAAAAGTGACATTGTAAAATCAATTTCCCCAAAACTCTCATTTAAATGCGTCTGTACCGGTATTTCATATTTTTCTGACAGTTTCCCCTGTTCCATAAGTGATTCAGAACAGCATGTTATTGCAAACCTTGGTGTAATTATAGTTTTTACCTTTCCTGACTTGTCTTCATATTTTCTTATCAGTTTTTCTGTGGACTTCATACCTTTCTCCACCGGTTCCCAGTATGTCTCGTTTGTATTACGATCCATATTTACTTTCCCTACATAGGCAGACAAGCCAGACTCAATAAACATTTCCAGAAGTTTATCTGTAGCTTCTTCATGTATACTGGAAAATACTACACTCCTTAGGCTACCACACTTCCACAGGTCATTTATAAGTCTTTTCCATATTTTTTCTGCATATACGATATCTGAAAATTTCTCTTCTTCAGGAAAAGTGTATGTTGAAAGCCATTCCATCAGTTCCTTATCTGTTCCCAGGCCTCTGTTTGCATATTGTGGAGCATGCAGATGCAAATCAGTAAATGAAGGAATTATAAGTTTTCCTCTCCTGTCTATTATTTCTTCTTCTAAATATTTTTCAGGAAGTTTGTCATATACTCCTAAAATTTCTCCTTTTTCTATTATGAGATAGCCATCATCACAGACATTATATTTTTCCTTTTCTGCAGTATATATAATGTCTCCTCTTATTATTATCATTGTGTTCCTCCCTGTATTTCCGGCAATCTATCTGTAAATTTCTATACTACAGAAAGCCTTATTATAAACAGGATTGCCAAAATATACATAACTGGTTTTATTTCCTTGTGTCTGCCTGTAGCAAGTTTTAATACTACATAGCTTATTATAGCTCCTGCTATCCCCTCTGCAACACTTGTTGTAAAAGGCATGAGGGTAATGGCAAAAAATGCAGGGGCTCCTTCTGTCAAATCTGTAAAATCAATTTTAGTAACCGCTCCTAACATAAGAACTCCTACTACTATTAATGCAGGGGCAGTTGCTGCTCCAGGAATAATACTTACCATTCCTGAAAGAAAGAAACATATTCCAAACATGAATGCCGTAGAAAGAGCTGCAAGCCCTGTCCTTCCTCCTTCAGCTATTCCCGCTGTGCTTTCCAGGTATGTAGAAGTTGTGGTTGTTCCTAGGAAGGAACTCATTGTAGTTGAAATGGAATCACATAGTAAAGCTTTCTTCATATTCCTTACTTCTCCCTTTTCATCATAAAGATTCCCTTTACTTGCTACAGCGAGAAGAGTTCCTATATTATCAAACAGATCTACCATACTGATGGTAAGTATTATCATCAGTATATTGATAAATCCTGAAATTATTCCCTTATTTCCTATTAATCCTGCAAAATCCTGCTTAAAAAATATTTCACTTATTCCGCCGGGTAATCCGAATCCTCTCCATTGACTAAGATCCGTAACTCCTAGAGGAATCCCCACTATCGTAGAAACAATTATAGATATTATTAATGCTCCTTTTACGTTTTTTGCCATTAATATGAGCATTAAGAGAAGTCCGAATATACTCAGTAAAACGGACTTATCCTTCAGATTCCCAAAAAACATTCCAAATTCAGTAGCTACTATTATTCCTGAGCTCTTCATTCCAATCATAGCTATAAAAAGACCAACTCCTGCTGTGATAGCTATTTTTATATTTTCAGGAAGACCTCTAATTATTGTTTCCCTTATAGAAGAAAAGGATATGGCTACAAATATCATTCCTGATATGGCAACTGCTGCCAGACCTTGCTGCCATGTATATCCCATCCTTCCTATGACAGTTGATGTAAAAAATGCCGTCAGACCTAATCCAGGTGCTGTAGCTACCGGCAATTTCGAGAATATTGCATGAGCTAAAGTTCCTGCTATTGATATGATACATACGGAAGTATATAGCCCTTCCGATGGAATCCCTGCATCTTTTAAAAATCCAGGAATGACAGCTAATACATATGCCATTGTTAAAAACGTTGTTATTCCCGCTATTATTTCAGTCTTTATATCTGTTCCATTCTTTGATAGTTCGTAATATTTTTCAAAAAAATTACTTACTGCATTTCCATTCGATATGACATCTGTTTCCTTTACCGACATTATATTTTCCTCCTGTATATTTTTATAAGTCCCCTCATGTCTTTCCATATCGATTTTATTTTTTGTCCATCATAACTTTTTTAAAAAAATATATCATTTCTGTTGCATTCTCTGTTTTGCTGTTTTTTCTATTGCATTTACCACTTTCTGATATCCTGTGCATCTGCATAGGTTTCCTGATATTCCTCTCCTTATTTCATCCCTCGTAGGATTAGGATTCTTCTCAAGCAGTGCAGTTCCTGAAACTATCAGTCCTGGAGTACAATATCCGCACTGAACGGATCCTTCTTCCACAAAATTCCTCTGTACATCAGAAAGTCCGCTTTCAGGAGTCAGTCCTTCAATAGTTACTATCTTCCTCTTATCTGCCCAGACTGCCAGATAAATGCAGGAATCCACTGTTTCTCCATCAATTATAACCGTACACCCCCCACATTCACCTACTCCACAACCTTTTTTTGCACCTTTCAAATTAAGTTTCTCCCTTAAAACTTCCAGTAGAGATTCCCTTATATCTACTTCTATCCTATAATCTTGACCATTTACATTACACTCTATCATCTTAAACATTGTTACAACCTCCTGTCGCTATTTTTAAAGCTCTTTTCGGTAATTCATTTATAAGCTGTTCCCTGAAGGCCTTTGATGCCCTCCACGAATCTCTGGCTCTGCTTGCCTTCAGACATTCATTCCCTATTTCCTCTATTACTTCCTCTGTCAATTTTTTACCTTTTGCATATTCTTCTGCATCAGTTGCCCTCAGAGGAGTAGGTCCCGCTACTCCATATGCCACTCTCAGATCTTCTATTATTCCGTTATCCACTTTTATAAGTACCGAACATCCTAAAGTTGCAATATCCATAGCCTTCCTAGGTGCAAATTTTATATAGTGTCCTCTATATCCTGAGTAATCTTCCTTTTTTATCTTTATTTTTACAAGTATATCTTCCCTTGATAACACTGTTTTTCCTGGACCAAGATAAAATTCATGTATGGAAATATCTCTTCTTCCGTCCTTTCCTTCCACTTCAAAGACTGCATTAAGTGCCACTAATGTGGAAGCACTGTCGGCAGAAGTAGCCCCGTTACATATATTTCCTCCTATCGTTCCCATATTTCTTACTTGTGGCCCTCCTACACTCCCTACTGCTGTAGAAAGGCTTGGAAGATTTTCCTTTATTATAGGATTGTATTCCACTTTAGAAAATGGACAGGCAGCTCCAATTACTATTGTTCCGTCATTTTCCATATAGATTTCTGTCAATTCCTTTATCCTTGTAATTCCTACTAAATCTCTTTCCTTATATCCTGATTTAAATTCCCTTGTCTTTATAAGGACATCTGTACCTCCAGCAATAACCTGTGCATTCTCATTATTCATTAATATCTCAACAGCTTCCCTTATACTTCCAGCTTCTATATAACTTTTAATATTATACATTACTTCACACCTGCCTCTCTCAATGCATCAAACAGTTTCTGAGGTGTTATAGGTATTTCATTAATAGGTTTACCTATAGCATCTACTATGGCATTTCTTATGGCTGCAGCAGGACTGCAGTTCGGATTTTCTCCTAATGCCTTATTTCCGTAAGGTCCATAAGGATCATATTTTTCTATAAACATTATGTCCATATCAGGTAAATCCATCGCTGTAGGCATCTTATAGTCAAGAAGAGTTCCATTTAAAGGTTTTCCTGTCTTTACATCATATTTCAGTTCTTCTGCCAGTCCATATGGTATTGCCATTCCCATTCCACCTTCCACCTGACCTGAAGCAAGTGTAGGATTGAGTATTATTCCTGAATCATGTACATTGAGAATATCTACTACTTCAACTCTTCCTGTCTTCGTATCTACTTCAACTTCCACAAATGAAGTTCCCATAGGATAAGACTGGTCATGACAGTTATATGAAACTTCTGCAAACAGACATTCAGCTTTTCCTGTATCATAGTAAGTTTTAAGGGCAAGTTCCCCTAAGCTTATTATCTTTCTTCCGTTGTGCTTTAATACAATATTATCATCTACAATTTCTACAAGATCTGCTTCTATATCTTCAAACTTCTTAACAGAAGCAAATATTTTATTTTTCAGCTCTTCTGCTGCTTTTTTTACTGCCATTCCACATACATATGCCTGTCTGGAGGCAAATGCTCCCGGATCATAAGGGGCGTAATCTGTATCTGTCATTGCATCTAAATATATTTTTTCATGAGATATTCCTAAAGTTTCAGAAGCCATCTGTTTAAATGCCGTATCAGAACCCTGTCCTATTTCAGTAGCCCCTATCATTAACTTTACAGAACCGTCCTGATTTAATCTCATGTGACATCCTGCTATTTCAAAAGCTTTAGGATAAGTTCCTGAAGCATAGGAGTAAGCTGCCATTCCTAAACCTCTCTTAAAGTTACCTGCCCTGAGATTTTCCTTTTCAATCCGTTCCTTCCTTTCATCCCACTTAAACGCCTCTTTCCCTTTAAGTATACATTCATCCACGACTGCTGAATCAAAGAACCTGTTTTTCTCCTTTTCTTCAGGCGGCACAATATTCTTCATTCTAAATTCTATCGGATCAGCTCCGATTTTTTTTTGCAATATCTTCCATAAATGATTCAATAGCAAATATTACCTGTGGTACTCCGTATCCTCTAAATGCTCCTGCTGTAGCTGTATTAGTATATACTGTCTTTATTTCATACCTGAAGTTAGGAAGATGATAGAGTGTGGAAAGTATTCCCATCCCCTTCATTCCTACTACATGCCCGTGGGAGGCATAAGCTCCGTTGTTAGACAGAATATGAGCTTCCAGAGCCGTTATCTTATTATCCTTTGTCAGACCTATCTTAAACTTGTATGATATGGCATGCCTTACACGTGTCGCCGTCAGCACTTCTTCCCTTTCAAGCTCCAGTTCTACAGTTTTTCCTCCCATAACCATACTCAATGCTACTGTCAGAGGTTCTATCGTCACATCCTGCTTATTTCCGAATCCTCCTCCAATAAACGGTTTTATTACCCTGAACTGCCCCCATGGCATTCCCAGTGCCTGTCCTATTATTCTCCTGCATATATGTGGTATCTGTGTTGAAGATACACATACCCATCTCTGATCCACATCCTGATAGGCATATGCTATCTGAGACTCCATATGACAATGCTGTACCTTAGGTGTCCTGTATTCTCCTTCAAAAATCTTATCTGCTTCCTCAAATCCTTTTTCCATATTACCTATGACAATGTCAGAAGCCGCTATAATATTTTTTGTCCCTTCATGTATCTCAACTGCTCCTTCTGCAAGTGCCTCTTCCGGTTCAAGATAAAAAGGATATTCTTCATACTCAACTTTTACCTTTTCTGCTCCAAGTTCTGCAGCAAGTTTAGTTTCAGCTATTACTGCTGCTATTTCATCACCATACATTCTAACTTTCCTAGTCAGGAGATTCCTGTCTTCCACATCTTTTTTTTCAGGTATCAGTGTATACGGATGTCCTGCAGTAGGAAATTTATAATTAGGCAAATCATCAGGAATAACTACCTTTAAGACTCCAGGAACTTTCAATGCTTCACTTATATCATAGGATTTTACAACTCCATGAGTAATAGTTGCACGGCATATTTTCGCATACAGTTTCTTATCTGAAGCTATATCCGCTGTATACTTCGCCTTCCCTGTCACTTTGGCAATGGCGTCCCAACGATTGATTTTTTCACCAATAATCTTCTTTGACATGATTTTCCTCCTTAACATTTATTCCTTAAATATTTCTTCCTTATCTATTGTAAGCCTTTTCATGTTTTAATTTTGCATTATATTATTCTCCCTTCATTCTCTTTATACCATATTTTTTCTTATTGTCAATAGAATTTCTCCATTAATTTATA